>PWNY01000325.1 GCA_003557805.1 Bacteroidales bacterium
CAAAGTCGCCGTAAAGAAAATAATCTGTATTGCCGGCCCCTGATAAAAGCGGGGAAAGGCCCAGGAAAATGAAAGCAATTAAAGTCCCGCATTTTGCGCGGGCGGCTTTAAATAAAGAAAAAAAACCGTAAACCATTTAAGGAATTTTTTTGCACTTATCTATGGATCAAACAAATCTAATTAAAAAGCCAATTGTATCAAAAGAATTTCTGATATTTAAAAATATCTATAATTTTGCTGTTAAGCTATACCCAAAAAACCTCACTTAAAGATGCCTACAGTGACCAGGATAAAAAGGGGGCTGGATATTCCCCTGAAAGGAGAAGCTGAAAAGATATTGCAGACACCTGACAGGGCCCCCGAATATGCCGTAAAGCCAACGGATTTTCACGGACTCTTTCCGAAAATGATGGTCGAGGAGGGCGAACGCGTTAAAGCGGGCAGCCCTCTGTTTTATGACAAGTACAACGAAAGGGTACTCTTTACCTCGCCGGTAAGCGGCACCTATACAAAACTGGTAAGGGGTGCCAAGAGGCGTATTCTCGAGGTGATAATAGAGCCTGACAGCGAGGATGAATATGTAGATTTCGGGTCTGCTGACCCGGCTGACCTTCCGGTTGAAGAGATAAAGGAAAAACTTCTAAAAAGCGGCCTGTGGCCTGCAATACGCCAGCGCCCCTATTCAGTGATCGCAAATCCTGATGACACTCCAAAATCAATTTTTATATCAGCATTCAGTACCGTACCGCTTGCTCCCGACCTGGACTTTATTGTAAACGGCCAGGAAAAAGAGTTCCAGGCAGGCCTTAATGTTGTTAAAAGGCTCACTGAAGGGGAGGTACACATCAGTGTTCAGTCGGCCGAAACCACTTCGGATGCTTTCCTGAAGGCAGCAGGTGCAAGGGTGCACTACTTCAGGGGGCCGCACCCGGCTGGTAATGTAGGTATACAGATACATCACATTAGCCCTTTAAATAAGGGCGAGATAGTGTGGTACCTGGATGTGCAGGATGTGATAAGCATAGGAAGGCTGTTTGAGAAGGGCATTTACCAGGCGCAGAAGATAATCGCATTTAACGGGCCAGAGGTTTTAAAACCCAGGTATTACAAGGTAAAAACAGGTGCCAGGATATCCTCCTTCGCAATTAATAACGTAAAGGAAGAGGAGGGGGTCACTCCCCGGTACATTAGCGGGGATGTACTGGCAGGTGAGAAGGTGCGCTATGATGGCTTTACCGGCTATTACGACAGCCAGGTGTGCGTGATACCGGAGGGGGACCAGCCGGAGCTGCTTGGCTGGCTGATACCAAAAACCAGCAAGTACAGTGTTTCCCGTACATTCTTCTCCTTTTTGATGCCCTGGAAGAAATACCGCCTGAATACCAATATGCATGGTGGCGAACGCCCCTTCGTGATTACCGGCCTCTATGAAAAGGTGCTGCCCATGGATATACTGCCCATGCAGCTGCTTAAATCGATAATGATAAACGATATAGATATGATGGAGAAGCTTGGCATATACGAGGTGGCTCCCGAGGATTTTGCGCTGTGCGAGTTTGTCTGTCCCTCCAAAACGGAGATACAGACCATAATACGCCAGGGACTGGACAATTTAAGGAAAGAATTTGCCTGACCGGACATGGTACATCCAGGGCAATGGATATAGAAACCATTAAAATAAAGACAATTGAAAGCTTTACACAACTTTTTGGAGAACAAGGTCAAGCCCCATTTTGTCAAAGGGGGGAGGCTGGAGAAATTCTACCGTACATTTGAAGCTTTTGAAACCTTCCTCTTTGTAAGCGATGATGTGACCCGTAAAGGCAGCCATATCCGCGATGCCATGGACATGAAGCGTACCATGTTCCATGTGGTGATAGCGCTGATGCCGGTCATGCTTTATGGAATGTGGAATGTAGGTTACCAGCACTATCAGGCCATTGGCCAGGAGGCAGGCCTTGTAGACAATTTTGTGTTTGGTCTGCTCAGGGTGCTTCCCCTTATCGTAGTGAGCTATGCTGTCGGGCTGGCTGTGGAGTTTACCTTTGCCTCAATACGTGACCATGAGGTCAATGAGGGCTTTCTGGTCACAGGCCTGCTAATACCCCTTGTGATACCGGTAACCACACCACTGTGGATGGTCGCTGTTGCCACTGTCTTTGCAGTTATAATCGGCAAGGAGGTGTTCGGTGGTACAGGTATGAACATACTGAACCCCGCACTGCTGGCCAGGGCATTTTTGTTCTTTGCCTATCCGGCCCACCTGTCAGGTGATGATGTATGGATATATACAGGGCTGGAGCAGGGGCAGCAGTTAATTGACGGCTTCTCCGGTGCCACTCCACTTGCAGTGCTTGCAACTGGTGAGATAGAGAACCTTCCGTCCTTGCTGGAGATGTTCATCGGCAGCATACCAGGTTCAGTCGGTGAGACATCCACCATTGCCGTACTGCTAGGTGCACTGATCCTGGTCGCCACGGGTGTCGGCAGTCTCAGGATCATGCTCTCGGTTGTTGCGGGCGGGCTGTTCATGGGTCTGTTATTCAACCTCTTTGCTGTTAATGACTATATGGAATTGCCTGCGCATTACCACCTGGTGATGGGGGGATTTGCATTTGGCACTGTC
>PWNY01000045.1 GCA_003557805.1 Bacteroidales bacterium
TCATGAGTTACGACAATGACTGTTCTCTTCTTATTCTCGTTTAAGTCTTTTAATATCTGCATTATAGTATCTCCTGTCTTTGAATCAACATTCCCTGTCGGCTCATCGGCTACTATTATCTCCGGATTATTAACTAAGCTCCTCGCAATAGCGACTCTCTGTCTCTCTCCTCCGGAGAGTTCCGCCGGTTTATGATCTATTCTCTCTTTTAGTCCCACAGAAGAGAGAAGCTCTTTGGCTCTCTTTTCTCTCTCTTCTCCGGAAATACCCTGAAAGACCATCGGCAAAGTTACGTTTTGCAGAGCTGATAGATGCGGAAGTAGATTGAACTGCTGAAAGACAAATCCTATCTTTTTTCCTCTAATCTGAGCTAAATCATCCTCATTGTGAGAAGAGACATCTTTTCCCTCCAAAAAGACCTTTCCTCTTGTTGGAGTATCAAGGCAGCTAACCATATTGAGAAGAGTCGATTTTCCCGAACCGCTCGGACCCAAAATAACGGTAAAATCACGATAATCTATCTCTAGACTAACTCCTCTTAAGACTTCTATCTTAATCTTTCCAAGATCATAAATCTTCCAGACGTCTCGTAGTTCTAATGCTTTTTCCATCTTTACTAATTAACTATTTTATCTCCCTCTTCTAGGCCGGAAACTACTTCTACCATTCTACCCTCCCCTCTAAGTCCTACAACCACCTCCTTTTCAACTATATCTCCATTATCATAGACTCTAACAATACTCTTCCCATCTCTTGTTATGACAGATCTTTCGGGAACTATTAAGACATTCTCTCTTCTTCCGGTCTCTATAACAATATCTACCGTCATCTGAGGAAGTGTATTTTCCGGATAATCGTCAAGAATAATCTTTACCTCAAAATAGACGACTCCGTCAACTATCTTTCCTACCGGATTGATAAAAACAACTTCTCCGTCAAACTTCTCCCCCGGAAAAGCGACAAATGTCGCCTCAACTTTATCTCCCTCATTTATCTTTGCTATATCTCCTTCATAAATATCAATTCCAACCTGAATATCTTCATCAGGAACAATTACAGCAACAGGAGACCCCAAAGAGACAACCTCTCCCTCTCTTGCTAGAGAAGCAGAAATTATTCCACTTACGGGACTTCTTAGATAAGTATCTGTTATTCTGCTTTCAAATAGCTCTACTCTTGCTCTTGCCTGATCTACTACTCCTCTCGCATTTTGGATATCGCTACTTCTAGGATCTGCTTTTGCTCTTGAAAGCTCACTTTTTGCCTGACTTAAAGCACTCTCTGCAGAGTTTACATTCCCTCTTGCCGCAGTTAGTTTTGCGTCAACTTCTGCATTTACGGAAGAGATTGAACCAAGAAGGGAGGTAACTTCCGCTAATGCCGTAGTCGCATTGCTTCTGCTTGTCGGATGACTTCTATATCCTCTTATAATATCGGCTTCAGTCTGAGAAATTCTATCTTCATAAAAATCAGACTCAATAACATCAATTAAGTTGTCAAGCTCGCTTATTATAGTCTTTAAGTTGCTCTCTACCTCTCTTAATGCTTTCGTCTTATCTTCAAAGCTCGCACCTTCTGCCAAATCCTTATAATTCTCTATCTCTCTTGCGCTTCTCCTTATGACATCCCTAATTCTCCTCCCTTCTCTCGTCTCTTCCGTAACAAAGCGAGTAAAATGCTTATTTGTTAAATCATCAACACCCCGCTTTATCATATTTGTCGTGGTATTTATCTCTCCCAAGAGAGTATTCGTATTTTGATGAGCACTTCTTAACATCTCATTTGTAACCTTTTCTTGCTCTCTCTTGTTTTCTTCCGCTAAGTCTAGTGCAACCTGAGCTGATCTTACCGCCGAATCGACTACATCAAGCTCTTCTACAGAAGCTCCCTCTAAAAGTTTTTCCAGATTAGCATTGGCAGAAGAGAGAGCCGCTTGCGCCTCTCTTAAGGATATCTGCAAATCTCTCCTATCTATCTCCGCAATCAAATCTCCTCGCTCAATACTCTCTCCCTCTTTTACAAGCAGACTCGTTATTCTTCCCCCTTCCTTAAAAGAGACTCTCACATCTTCTCCTTTTTCTGTTGAACCGGTCTCAAAGACCTCTTGAGCAAGATCTCCTCTCTCTACACTAATAAAAGAGATTTCTTCTTCTCCATTACTTAGAAGAAAAAAGATTAAACCGATAATAGCGATAACGGTAATAATAATATAGGGACTTTTTATAATCTTCATATCTTTTTTTTTTAAAATTAACTTATAAATTAAATATCCATTACAAAAATGGTAGGAGTTCCATCTACTACTCCCAAACTCATATTATCTTAAATAAAATCAGCCTAATTATACCTCACTCCCACAAAAAAACAAACCCAAAAAAAACTGCAGGGGTTGCACCCCTGCAGCTCATATTGGCGTGTTTTAGCGAAGTAACCCCAAGAGCAGTGTAATTAGATAATTAGAGGTAAAAAGTCTCTCTATGGCTCTATATAAAGGGTCTGAAGGTCTTCTTTTTTGATGTCTAGTGAAAACTTGCTCTCTTCTTCCAAAATCTCTTTTATATCTGCTTTTGTTGCAGGGTTTTTGGGTAAAAATCTTATACAGCAATCATCTTCGGGTAAAATAGA
>PWNY01000360.1 GCA_003557805.1 Bacteroidales bacterium
ATTGAACAGTGCCGCAATACCGCTTAGGATTATTATTGCAAAGGCAAAGATCGCAAACAGTGTTGCAGGATGCGGGAGCTTGTTGCCAACCCTTTCAATCGCACCAAGCATCCGGGAAACCACATTGTTGTTCTTCATATATTGAGGTAATTAAGCATTTTAAAATGGCCAAAAATAAGGAAATTCATTTACACAGCCTCCCCTGCCAGGTATCCATTTCCTCCAAACGTTTCTCTATCATCGCCAGCACCCTGTCATAGCGCACATTGCCCCAGCGTTTGCCGGCGATCAGCCTGGGGGGTATCTCCCCTGCAAACCGGTCAACGGCAATATCCGGCCTGAGCCTTTCAGCAAACTCAGCAATAAAGCTTATATAATCCTTGAGTCCGAAAAGGTCGAAGTTCTCGGGGTTTTGTTCGTATTCCCCCTCCATCGCAGTGCCCTTGACTATCTGAAGCTGGTGAAACTTAATCGTATCAATGGGGAGTTTGTTTACGACATCTACCTGGTCAAGCATCTGCTGCCGGCTCTCACCGGGCAGGCCCATTATAAGATGGATACCGCATTTGATACCTCTTTCCGCAGTCATCATTATAGCCCTTTCAGAGTCAGCAACGCTGTGGCCCCTGTTTATACGCTTCAGGGTCCTGTCATAACAGCTCTCCACTCCATACTCCAGCCGGATAAAATATCTGGAAGCCAGATCAGCTATCAGGTCAAGCTTGCCGGGATCAATGCAGTCAGGCCTTGTTCCGATAACCAGACCGGATATATCCGGATGGGAAAGAGCATCCCGGTATACCTGTTCGAGATACTCCCTGCTTGCATGTGTATTTGAATATGCCTGCAAATAGGCCACGAACATGCTTGCCCTTGAATACCTTTTCCTGATAAACCGCAAGCCCTGGTCTATCTGTTGCTCAATACTTTTTGAGGGGTCACAGTATGAGGGGTTGAACCCCTCATTGTTGCAGAATGTGCAGCCCCCAAACCCAAGGGTGCCGTCACGGTTGGGACAGCTGAAGCCTGCGTTTACAGTAAGCTTCTGAACGCGGCTGCCGTATATCCGCCTGGCAGTGTCAGACCAGGAGTTAAAGCGCCGGGTGTTTCCCCAGGGGTACATAAGTATAGTTGTTTAAAACAGTTTATACCATATAGAAGTGACAGGCACAAAAATAGTCAGAAATAATTATTTCCACCTCTCACATAAGCCCCTTTAAGCCAAAACCTTAACCTGCCCGTTTTGCTTTTGGGGCATAAATGCCTATCTTTGCCGCAGAAAAATCCATTTTAATACCTGCATGCATTATCTAGATATTCTTGTGTTCACCTTGTACATGATGGGGGTGATAGGTATAGGCATCTATTTCCTCATCCGTAACAAGGGGGTGGAAGATTTTTATGTGGGCGGGCGCAGGATCGGCAGTGTGCATATCGGTCTTTCGGTAGTTGCAACCGATGTGGGCGGTGGGTTTTCGATAGGCCTTGGAGGTCTGGGCTTTGTAATGGGCCTTGCAGGTTCATGGATGCTGTTTACAGGACTGATAGGGGCCTGGCTCAGTGCAGTGCTGCTAATACCAAGGGTGAAACATCTTGAAAAAAGCAGGACATTCTATACCTTCCCTCAGTTTTTGGGAAGTTTTTACAATCCAAATGTCGCATTCCTGGCCGGAATTATCTCTGCGATCGGTTACCTTGGTTTTACAAGTTCGCAGATCCTTGCAGGAGCAATACTGGCCGAGGCGACTTTTACCCCGCTTATAGACCGTCAGACAGCCCTTATCATCATGGGCATTATAGTGATTGTATATACCTCAATGGGGGGTATAAAGGCTGTTATCTACACAGATACCATACAGTGGATAATACTGATGTCCGGGCTGATATTTATCGGCATCCCGGTTGCATATTTCAGTGTGGGGGGGATGAGCGCTATCAGGGAGGTCCTCCCGCCGGAGTTTTTCAGCCTGGCAAATATATCCTGGCAGCAGATACTGAACTGGGCAGTGACCATAATACCTATTTGGTTTGTCGGGATGACACTGTACCAGCGAATATACGCATCAAGGGACAAAAAGCAGGCCCAGAGGGCATGGTACATTGCCGGTCTTTTTGAATGGCCCATAATGGCATTCATGGGAGTATTGCTCGGTCTATTTGCAAGGGTGGCCATAGCACAGGGTATGTTTGAATACCTTGGGTTTGCAGATGCCACCAGTATTGACTCAGAACAGGGACTGCCTTTGCTTCTGAGAACAGTTCTCCCGGTGGGGCTTATGGGTCTTATGATGGCAGCTTACTTTTCGGCCATTATGTCAACCGCTGACTCCTGCCTGATGGCATCCAGCGGAAATTTCCTGACAGATATACTTACCAGGTGGTTTAATGTTCCGAGCGGAAGAAGGTCATTCTTGCTGGTTTCACAGGCACTGACACTTGTGCTGGGAAGCATAGCCCTGTTGCTTGCATCGGTAATGCCAAGTGTGCTGGAACTTATGCTTAACTCATACGCTTTCATGGTGTCAGGATTGTTTATTCCCGTTATCGGGGCACTATTTTTGAAAAACGCCAGGCCGGCAGCGGCCTTCTGGGCAATGCTCCTGGGTGGGGGCA
>PWNY01000005.1 GCA_003557805.1 Bacteroidales bacterium
AGGATTATATGGACCTTAACAACCTGGCTGCAAAAAAAGGGGTCACTGCAATTACCGATTCGGGTGTGGCCCCCGGAATGCCAAACCTTATTGCGGGATACTACAATGAGAAGATGGATATAGAGAACTTTAGTTATTATGTCGGGGGCCTTCCACATGTAAAGGTTTACCCTTTCTACTACAAGGCCCCTTTCTCTCCCATTGATGTTGTGGAGGAGTATACCCGCCCGGCCCGTTTTATTGAGAAGGGAAAACATATGGTCAAACCCGCAATGAGTGACCCGGAGCTCCTGTATTTTGACAGGGTGGGCACACTGGAGGCATTCTATACCGACGGTCTGAGGTCGCTGCTGACCAATATGTCGCATATCCCGAACATGAAGGAGAAAACCCTCAGGTATCCCGGCCAAATACAGCTGATACAGGCCCTGAAGACCGCAGGTTTCTTTGACAAGGAACCGCTTACGGTTAACAACCGTGCAATACGCCCGATAGATTTCACCAGCAAGGTGCTTATAAGTGACTGGAAGCTGGGCCCGGACGAAAAGGAGTTCACGGTAATGCGTATTGAGATTGAGGGTACAGAGGACGGCACACCCAGGAATATAGTATACCAGCTGTACGACACCTATGATGAGAAGGAAAAGATGAGCTCAATGGCCAGGACCACAGGGTTTACTGCCACTGCCAATGCCGGGCTCATACTGGAGGGGCGTTTCTCCGGCAAAGGTGTATTCCCTCTTGAGTTAATTGGTATGGATGAAGAGTGTTTTGACTATGTTATAAAATACCTCTCAGACAGGGATGTATCCTTTCAGGTGAGTTCTTCCTGAAAAGCCTGGTACCCGGAGCCGGGCTCGAACCGGCACGGCCGCAATGGCCACAGGATTTTAAGTCCTGGGTGTCTACCAATTCCACCATCCGGGCATACTTTACTTTTACAAAATTATAATAAAGAGCGTAAAAGGCTGATAAAAAAAAACCTCTTTTCAGAGGTTGAACTTGAGCGGAAAACGGGACTCGAACCCGCGACCCCGACCTTGGCAAGGTCGTGCTCTACCAGCTGAGCTATTTCCGCGTTGGCATTGTTTGCGGTTGCAAATATACGGTTTTTTTAGAACTCCAAATCAATTTTTGAAAAAATATGGCAAAGCTCCGGTAATCCCCCCTGTATGCCTTTTGCAACGGCTGTTCAGCTTATGCCTACCGGTGGTTCTTAAATGCTGTTAAAAAAAACCGGCAATAAGTTTTAAATCATTAAATTTGTCCGCCCGAAAAATGAATTAAATCACTCATGTATCAATGCGGGTAATTTATTATTTAGCCGCTAAAAACTTAAAATTAAATTTTATCTCATGAAAAGAGTAATCAGTTTATCGATCTTGTTGATCATGTTGCTTGGCAGTGCCTCGCTGAGTGCACAGACCGGAACTAAGTTCGGACATATCAACACCAATGAGTTGCTTCGCCTTATGCCCGGCAGGGAAGAAGCACAGGCCGAGATAGAAAGGTATGCGCGTGACCTGGAGCAGACATTTGCGGAGATGCAGAATGAGTTTCAGACAAAATACCAGGAGTATCTTGAGAACCAGGAAACTTTCTCTCAGCTCGTTAGACAGTCAAAAGAGCGCGAACTTCAGAGCCTTAACGAACGCATAATGGAGTTTCAGGAGTCTGCACAACAGGATATCATGGAGCAGGAGCAAAGACTTTTGAACCCTATAATTGAAAGGGCGCGTGAGGCGATCAGCACAGTGGCAAGAGAGCATGGATATACCTATATATTCGACACCAGCGGTGGTTCGATCGTTTTCTGGGAGAACGGAGATAACATAATGCCCCTGGTAAGGGAGGAGCTCGGTATATAGAAAGGGAAAGCTTTGCCAGACGGCTCCGTTAAGGTGCTCTTCGCGGGTTTTAATGGTTTTGGTCACAGGTATACCACGAGGCATATTTGATGTAGTTCTTTGCTATCCTTTCAAGCAGCTTTTTGGTATCCTCCGGGTTTACATCCCTTAACTTCCTGGCAGGCACACCACCGTATACGCTGCCGGGTTCTATCCTGGTGTTTTCCAGTACAACCGATCCTGCGGCGATAATTGAGTTGCTGCCTACGACTGCATTATCCATTACCACGGCATTCATTCCCACAAGTACATTGTCCTCCAGGGTGCATCCGTGTACAATGGCATTGTGTGCGATTGATACATTGCTGCTGATGGTTGTGGGTGCAGTTTTAAAAGTGGCATGTATAATAGCACCATCCTGGATGTTGACATTGTCGCCTATCCTTATGTAGTGCACATCCCCCCTTACAACTGCATTGAACCAGACGCTGCAGTTATCACCCATTATTACATTGCCGGTTATTGTGGCATTATCGGCAAGGAAACAGGATCTGCCAAAAGCAGGGGTATGCCCCCTGACTGATTTAATAAGTGCCATATCATGCAGCTTTAATCATTATCAAGTCCAATAAGTGCCTCCAGTGGGTCTGCACCTTTTGTGAGCATTTTTACAGGGTCCTCCAGGAACTCTTTGATCTTTACCAGGAAGCTGACCGGCTCCCTTCCGTCAATGATCCTGTGGTCATAGGAAAGGGCAAGGTACATC
>PWNY01000361.1 GCA_003557805.1 Bacteroidales bacterium
AGAGTATGTATAACCCGTAAATTCCGGCCAGGGTAGCCAGAATAGAAAGGGAAGGAATGATCATCAGTATGCCGGCTACCAGTGCCGGGGTATATGAATAAGCCACCAATTGCATCGCACGCCTGAAGTCTTTCTGCGAACCGAAAGAGTCTGCCAGCAGGTTTATAACAAAAGCTGCTACAAAGGCGGCAACCACAGGCGTTATAAAACCGATGATCGCCTGGCGGATACCATAGCTGAAAGAACCGCTTACATATCCTACAAATGCAACCCTGTAACCGACAAGCCAGTATACGATCAGATTACCGATTGCAGGGATAATTGCAAGAATAAGCAAATAGCCGGTCACGATCTTTTCGGTTGGGGTGTTTTCCTTTTCAATTACTTCCCATTCATTTTTGGGATTAAACAGGATGTTTTTTACCCTTTCTACAATGTTCATGATCTTTCATTTTTTAGTGAATAATTTTTTGCGTTTTTAAAGTTACAATAATTCCTGGTTTTTCAAAATTACCTGCCCCGGCAAAAATGACTATCTTTGTAAGAGGATAATAACGACCTTGCTAAATGCTTTCCGCCGCTTTTTACTATGCAATAATCAACTAAATCACAAATGTTTACGCCCCGTTTTTTAAGAACAACTATTTCTTTATTGCTTTTTCTTGTATATATAAGTCTCAGTGCAGCAAAAAGCGACGAAGGCATAAACATTGCACCTGATGCAAATCAGATCCTGACCTCTTATGTCTCGCCCTGGGAAGATCTTTATGCAATCAACAACGGGTATGACCCTCAGCATTCCGGCGACGATTCAATGGGGGCATACGGCAACTGGGATGGAAGTGACGGGCAGTGGCACTGGGTTGAGTACAGGTGGGAGGAACCCCACATGATCTACCAGTCAGATATATACTGTTGGACAGACGGTTACGGAATACATATACCCGTTGAAACATACCAGGAGTACTGGTGTATGGATGAAGGAGAGTGGACGCTTCTGCCTGGTGCTGAAGGCAACGGAACAGAAAGGGACCAGTATAATGTTACCACTTTTGATCCTGTGATAACAAACAGGATAAGGGTAAATATGGTAAGCGAGGCTTCAACAGGAATACTTGAGTGGAGGGTATGGGCCTACCCTGAGATCTTTCCGGTAAACACAAGTGCTTCAATAGATTATGACCTTGAACCAGGAAAAACAAGCGAGGTAAGTATTATCTCCCTTGACACTTACGGTAATCCGGCAGAAGGATATGTGTTTTTACTGAAGGCGGATATTACAGACTATAATAATGCAAATGTAGAGGTATATGTCATAAACGGTATTTCAGTCATGGGGCCGGGCAAATATATTGAACTTGATCCGGTTGACCAGAACGGGCATTTGTCCTTTACTGTTGAAATGCCTGATGCGGTAGACCCCGGCGATGGTATAACACTTACCCTTAAAGCCATGGAAGAATTCCCCGTACCCGGTATTATGTTCAGTTATACAGAGGGGGGGGTTACCCCTTTATCCGGGAATCTGGTTATAAACGAATTCATGGCTTCTAACGCCACAAGCAATGCCGATGAGGAAGGTGACCACGAAGACTGGATAGAGCTTTACAACAAAGGTGATCAGCCATATAATCTCAAAGGGGTCGGGATTTCCGACGATTATGAGCGTCCGTTCCGCTGGGTACTGCCCGAAGTAAATATCCGGCCTGGAGAATTTCTTGTCGTATGGGCTTCGGGCAAAGACAGAAATGACCCACACAGTCCCCTTCATACCAATTTCCGGATAAACAAGGAGGGTGAAGAACTGCTGCTTACCCTGCCTGACGGAGAGAGAATAGAGGATATTTCCCCTGTACCTGTACCTACCGATATCTCATATGGCCGATTCCCTGACGGGGAAGACAGTTTTGTCTTTTTCAATAAGCCCACACCTGGTGCTCCGAACTCTTCGTCCAATTACCATGGTATACTTGACATTGTAAATTTCTCGCATGAAGCAGGGTTTTTTGAGGATACCATATTGCTTGAACTTTCACATCCTGACCCGGAAGTGAATATATACTACACTCTGGACGGTTCAGCACCCGACACGACTTCCCTGCTATATACTTCGCCGGTTTCACTGGGTTACAGGTCGGTTGAGGAAAATTCCCACTCAATGATCCCGACAAACTACATGTCCGGGGCCTGGGGATGGAGCCCGCCACTTGAAAAGGTTGCAAAGGCATCAATTGTACGGGCCGTGGCCGTGAAGCCCGGCTATATAGACAGCCCTGCCAGAACTGCCTCTTACTTTGTTTTTCCCGAAGGAGATAATAGATACTCTCTGGATGTGGTTTCGGTAGTCGCCGGGCATGAATATCTCTTTTCAGATTCCGTGGGGCTCTACGTGCCTGGAGACCACTACATTACCGGGAATCACGGTACAGGCAACTATTACCAGAGAGGCCGGGAGTGGGAACATCCTGCTTCGGTAGAATTTTTATACCGCGACCTTTACTTTCAGCAGGACATAGGCCTGAGGATACATGGAGGCTGGTCTAGAAGGCTTGCCCAAAAGAATTTAAGGCTTTATGCCAGGAATGACTACGGTGAGAACAGGTTCTACCACAA
>PWNY01000148.1 GCA_003557805.1 Bacteroidales bacterium
CCCGCAGCCAAACGGGCTTTGCCGGCCCGGAAGTTACCCCGCGTCCGGTTGAACCCATTGTTAGCTGAGGGATGCCCATTGAATTGAATTTACCACCACTGCCGGACGAAGCCGAACCATGAATTCGACTGACACCAATCGACACAGAACGACGAACTTTCCGGCCCGATGCGCCGGGAACCTGACCCGCCGGGGCTATCGACCTTCAGTTGAAGGGGCTTTCTCTTAATCCGTCTTCTCAAGCCCTTTGATTAGTTCCTTCATGCTCGACCAAACTTCACATTCTTGCGGATGAAAACAGCCTACGCCTACCTCAGCGTCTCGAGAGTATCCAAAGAAGCCATACCCGACAAGATTAACAACGGTTTGTGCGAATGCAAGCAATCGAATAGCACCATCAAGATTGGTCTTGGTCAGTAGTGAAAGGTCAGTATTCTCATGGTGGGCAACGCGCTTGTCTCGGAGCACCTTCAAGGCGTCTAGAATAAAGTCAAGTTGCTTCCCATTGCGCGGGGGCGTCTGTGGGCAGTGCTCTGAAAAGTGGTCTAGAATCAATCCTGGAATGCGCTTGGTGTCATCATCACCACTAACAACGAACGTCTCGTCAATATGAGCTTGGATATACCGCTCAGGTTGA
Organism: Bacteroidales bacterium; assembly: GCA_003557805.1. GTDB lineage: Bacteria > Bacteroidota > Bacteroidia > Bacteroidales > UBA7960 > PUPG01. The sequence goes on from PWNY01000148.1 coordinate 638, forward strand.
ACGTAATTTTGAATTCCAGAAGTCAGTTCGGACGGATTCTTACGCAACAACTCCAGCGTGGTCGGAATGCTAGAATTGGGATATCTTTGGCTTGGCCTTTCGTATAACTTGCACAACGAGAGAATAAAAGCATCGAAGGCGTGGCGCTGAATTGTTCCAAAGACCTGCGAAAAAGAAGATGCATTTAGCCTAGATGCATGGTCTGAAATAGCAATATAAACACCTATAGCATTATGCCCGAGGAAAATTTCGGTTGTAGTGTATTCAAGTATATTCTTTCTAGCGCGCTGAATGCTCATCTTTTATGCTCGTTCGTACAGGGCAAAATTTAGGTCAGAGGCCCGTAGAAATATAGCAAAGATGCTTTATCTAATATCCCGAACCGGCCTTACTAGGAATTCGAAGTTCATACCCTGAAACATAACTCTACCATCACTGAAGTCAACCGCCCAAGCGTAGCCTGGAGTTGCCCAAATTGCAGGAGACGAGGTCCAAAAATACCCAGATGGTGTTCCCGGAAAAACGTCTATATTGATGGACGGGTTGAAGTTTTCCCAGTCGACTAGAGATGCCAGTTCATTTTTACTGGGAATTCTCCAGTCCGAATACCCACCCACTCCAAAAGATTGGACCGCAATCAGCGCGTCGGCCCAGATCGCGTTTTCAGGTTCACCTACGCATTCTTCATCCTCCCAGATTTGCCCAAGGAGGCATTTGCTCCACATCAAACCAGTCGGAGAATGCTCAACCGTTCCATTATCGCTTGATCCAAGGAAACGCTTTTTACTAGTATCGAGTTCAACTTGCTCGTCTTGCTTGCTTGCAGACTGCTTATTTGCTTTATCAGAGCGGACAAGCCTCGCATATGCCGAATTAGTGTTAAACCACGTTGCTGTGTATCCTGACACGAAGGCAACAATCCAACTACGGGCTGACTCTCCAGCTACTGAGGTGTTTGTGTAGTAAGCATTATTGTTGAAAGGAAAGTAGTCACTATCAATCTTATTTATTGTTCGCTTTCCATTATGCACGATTTGCAGTAGCTCAATAGCTTCAGGTATCCGCCAGTCAGAAAAACCACAAAGCTCTATATCATTAGCGTGTGTAGTGAGGTCTCCTAGCTGATACTTTAGGTACGTAAGGCCTGCATAGCGGGGGTGTGCAGGGTCATTGCTCTTTACCTCCCATATCAGCCCGGTATGATTATCCCGGACACATTCCCAGGATTCAGCGTCTGGAGGGAGTACATTTCCTGACGTATCCAATTTAGTAAAATCAAATCCGGCTACTCCTCCTCCTAGTTTATTTAGATGCCCTGAGATATAGAGGAAATCTCTACCTGACTCAGCGTCTTGGTCAGCATACCCCTCCATTGGGCACTCTCCTTCCACAATTGTTATGGAAGAGCAGACAGTTATTCCAGTATCATTTAGTTGGCCTAACGGGCACCTAGGTGCATTTATATTGTCTGATAAGCCAGTTTCAAATCTATCCCAATGAAGTTGACATCCATAGGCGGATGTTACCTGCAATAGAAAAAATGAGATCAGAACAAAATAAAACTTATCTGGTGCTTTCATAAAAGCTCATCACGGTTCCTTGACTGTGTCCTCTTTACCCGGGGTATCCGATAATTCTGACAGCACCCCTTATCTTCATTTCTCCAAACATCGCCCACAGCGGATGGTTCGTACGAATGTGTTCGGCTTGAATTTGTCAAACAAATGACCAAATGCCTCATACTTTTGTCGATTCTAACAGCTAACGTTTGGGTTAACCGGCGCCGCCACTGAGTTCGCCCGGCTTTGCCGCCGCGGAGCTTACCGGCGTCCGAGTTGAACCCATTGTTAGCTGGGGGATTCCAGTTGACTTGAATTTGCCACCGTTGCGAGCCGAGGCCTGCCCTAGAGCTCGACTGGCACCAGGCGAGACGAAACAACGAACTTTCCGGCCCGATCCGACGAGAACCCGGCC
>PWNY01000087.1 GCA_003557805.1 Bacteroidales bacterium
CTGCCTTTTCTCCAAAACATTTGAAAGTAAGGGAAAGATCGCCCATAGCGCCCAGTATTGCCAGACATCCAAGTATGGCAGGTATTATGTAAATATTCTCGTATGCCAGTCCGCTAAACCAGTTTCCCAGTACGGGAGAGCCCAACCATGCACCTATCCATCCGAAAATAACCTTTGACACGAAAGAATCAAAACCGGGGCGTACATGATATTTAAAACCATAGTGCATTATGGCAGAAATTACCACACTAATAATTAATAGTATCAGAAAGCTTATAAAGTCCATACCAATCATAATGATTTCCTCCTTTTTTTAATTTTCAATTCTCAAAGAAATATGTAACAGGGTCATCGGGTAAAAAACCGGTGATAACACAGCACTTAATATTTAACCAGGTGTCAGAGAACCAAATATATAATTTAATTAATTAATTTACAAACAACAAACCGACTTTTTTAAACAGCAGTTTAGATTCCTGTTACCTTCTTTTGTTTTATTGACTAAATTTACTGTGTAAACAAAGCTAACAGGCCAATGCATCCGATACGGTTCTTTTTGAAGACAGTGCTGGTTTTGATTTTTTTACACTGTTCAGCTGCCACTGCACAAACTGGCCTTAAAGGAAGGGTGTTTGATAGCGGGTCCAGGGCTTCGCTGCCTGGCACGACCATAATTTACGGAGAGGGACGGGTTGCCAGCACAGACCTGCAGGGGGAGTATTTAATTGAACTCCGCCCGGGGGAGTATAATTTTCGTTTTCAGTACCTTGGCTACAGGCCTGTCGAAGCAGTTGTCAGCATTACCGAAGGAGTATTCACATTACTTGATGTGCCAATGGATGCCGTTTCGCTGGATATAGACCAGGTGGTGGTCAGCGCAGGCAGGCTTGAGCAGCGTATTGCAGAATCAACAGTCTCTGTAAGCGTTATCAGGCCGGAGGATTACTCCGCGGAGCATATTACTGATGCCCGTGAGATACTTGACAGGGTGACCGGCATTGAGGTACTGGACGGGCAGGCCTCGATCCGCGGGGGAAGTGGCTACAGTTATGGGGCTGGCAGCCGCGTTCTGATACTTGTCGACGGACTGCCGGCTCTCACTCCTGACGCAGGCAGCGTTAGATGGCACTCACTTCCTCTGGAGAACGTTTCACAGATTGAGGTAATAAAAGGCGCATCTTCAGTATTATATGGTTCTTCTGCCCTGAACGGCATTGTGAACTTCCGCACCTCAGAAGCCACCCGTGAGGGCCACACTGAATATTATGCAGAAAGTGGAGTCTTTGGGTCACCAGGCAACAAAAAGTGGAAGTGGTGGGACAGCCCGAGAACAACGCACAAAGCCTCTTTTACACACGGCAAGATCTATGGAGAAACCGGTGTCACTGCAGGGGGTTTTATCAAGCTGGACAACAGTTACCGTAAACTCAACGATGAAAACCTTACCCGGGCAAACTTAAGGATAAGAAGGGATGGGCAACGGGTAAAAGGCCTGAGTTATGGCCTTGCAATCAACGGTGGTATTACCAGCAAGTATGATTTCCTCCTGTGGGAAGATGCCGACCAGGGTGCTTTGAAACAGAACCCTGAAACTGCATCAAAATTAAGGGGTCTCTTTTTGTATGCCGATCCATTCTTAAGCTTTAAAGGGGATGATGGCCAGACACATGATCTGCGTGTCAGGATGCAGGCATCGGATAACAAGTTCCGGGAAAGCGATGCCAACAACAGCAGGACAAGATCACTATACTCGGAATACCAGGCATTTTTCAGTGCAGGCAACAAACTGAGCCTAAACAGTGGCGCAACATTTTACTTTAGCAGGATAAGGTCGCAGCTATATGGTGATCACGAAAGCCTGAATGCAGCGGTTTATTCACAGGCAAATTTAAGCGCGTCTGAACGGCTGACCATAGTTGGTGGTTTACGCCTGGAATATAATGAGCTGAATGGTGAAGCAGACCGTCTTATACCCCTTTTCAGGGCCGGGTTGAACTACAGGCTTACCAGTATAAGCAATCTGCGTCTTTCTGCCGGCCAGGGGTACAGGTATCCCTCAATAGCAGAAAAACATGCTGCAACAACTATCGGTGCAGTGAATATTATTCCCAATCCCACCATCAAGCCTGAATCAGGCTGGAACGCAGAAGCAGGAATAAAACTCGGACTGATTTCCACAAACATTGACGGACTGGTTGACTTTGCACTATTTTACGGACAGAACCAGGATATGATAGAATATGTGTTCGGTATATACCGTAATCCTGAAACAGGACGATTTGAGGCTGGTTTCAAGGCAAACAACATAGAATATTCCCGGGTATATGGAAGCGAAACCGAGCTGCTAATCAACAGTACCATAGGCGCTTTTAACAACAGGATTGGAATGGGGTACGTATTCATGGTACCCGTGGAGTTTGACCCCAGTACCTACAAAAACACAGGTGAGTACCTGAAGTTCAGGCGAAAGCACTCCTTCAGCCTAACCCTCGGCACATCTGTTCGCCGCATGGATGCCGGCATCAGGATATCAGCAAAGAGCAGGATCCTGGAAATTGACGATGTATTTACCAACCCCCTTACCCGTGAAGCAGTGCTCCCGGGCTTCTACGCCTGGTGGCTTGAGAACAACCGGGCCTATCTTACGGCTGATCTCAGCATTGGCTATCGTATAAACCCTCTCTATGGCATTTCGGTGGCCGTGAACAACCTGACAAATACTGAATATATGGGCCGTCCCGGTGATATTCGGCCACACCGCCATTTCAGCCTTCGCTTTACGGGAAAGATCTGATTTTTGTCCGGCATATCGGTATAAATGTTTTCTTTGCCAATGAAAATATTTTTCCTATGGAAGGACTTACATCCGTATTCTTCAGCCTGTGTGTCTTGCTGCTTTTTCTGCTTGCCGGCAAACTCTTAAGGGCAAAAGTAAGGCTCTTTCAGCAGATATTCCTGCCGGCCTCGATAATCGGGGGGTTCCTGGCACTTAGCATGGGACCCTACCTGCTTGACCTTTTACCTCTTTTCCTCTTTGAAACCTGGTCACAGATACCCGGCCTTCTTATCAACATAGTATTTGCCACACTCTTTCTGGGTGTAGTTATACCCGGCCTGAAGACAATGTGGTCACAGGGGGGCAGCCAGTTGTGCTTCGGTATGATCGCAGGCAGTGGCCAGTATTTTATTGCAATGCTGATAACGGCGCTCCTGCTTATCCCTTTGTTTGACGTACCACCGATATTTGCAACCATTCTGGAAATAGGTTTTGCAGGCGGACACGGTACAGCTGCGGGAATGCACCAGGTATTTTCAGAGCTTGGGTTCCCGGCAGGATCGGCCCTTGCCCAAATGTCGGCCACCATAGGGATCATTACCGCAGTGGTTGGCGGGGTGTTTTACATAAACATAGCAATACGGAGAGGATACTGCGTAAATCTTGATAAAAGAAGCGGGATCCCGGAATATAAAAAGAGTGGTCTTGTACCAGAAAGCAAAAGGTCACCGAGCTCATATGCAACCGTTGCATCAGAATCTATAGAACCACTTGCCTTTCATTTTGCAATTACCGGGCTTGCCATACTCGTTGGATGGCTGATCCTTGCAGGTGTAAGACAGCTGCATCCGGTACTGCAGGGGTTTCCCCTGTTCCCGTTAGCGATGATAGGCGGGATGATAGTACAGGCCGTGTCAGTTCCAATAGGCGTAAGCAAGTATTACGACAGGCATAGCTTTGAGAGGATACTGGGATTTTCGCTGGATGTACTCGTGGTCGCAGCAATAGCTTCAATAAGGCTCGATCTGTTTATTGAAAACATGTGGCCATTTTTGATACTTATGGCTGCGGGGATTTCATGGTTGTTCTTTTGCCTGGGATTTTTGGCCCCCAGGATGTTCCCATACAACTGGCTTGAAAGGGGAATTACCGAATACGGGATGCAGAGCGGTGTTACCGCCATGGGCCTGTTGCTTCTGCGGCTTGTCGATCCTAATTACAAAACAGATACAGCCCAGGCATTCGGGTTCAAGCAGATGCTCTATGAACCATTCCTTGGCGGGGGGCTTGTTACAGCGACTGCACCATTTATACTTGCAAGCCTGGGGATCTGGTGGTCGATTTGGGCTGCAGCAGGCATTATGGCCGTTTTCTGGCTCATCTCATTTTTGAGCGGCTGGACAAGGCTGAAGCCGGATAAGAGGGCCAGGTGATACTATGGTTATCCCGCTTTTTTCCTTTGCCCTAAACCGGCGGTGATACGGTCAAGTATAATAGCCATAATTACTATCACCAGGCCAGCCTCAAATCCTTCACCCACCTGTAGCCGCTGTATTCCTCTCAGGACATTTGTTCCCACACCGCCTGCCCCGATCATTGCCGCGATCACAACCATTGACAGGCCCAGCATTATCGACTGGTTTACACCTGCCATTATGGTTGGTTTTGCAACGGGGATCTGCACCTTGAAGAGTTTCTGCATATTTGTTGCACCAAAGGCATCTGCCGCCTCGGTCAGCTCCTTTGGGACCTGCCTTATACCCAGGTTGGTCAGGCGGATAAGCGGAGGCAGGGCAAAAACAAATGTGGCAACAACACCGGGTACAAGACCAAGCCCGAAGAACATAACCGCCGGTATTAAGTAAACGAATGCAGGCATGGTCTGCATAAAGTCGAGAATGGGCCTTATAAAGGAATTGAAACGGTCACTCCTGGCCGCATATATCCCAAGAGGAAGGCCTACTATCATCACCAGCACCTCGGCTGTAAGAACAAGTGCCAGGGTCTCAACAAAAGAAACCCACAGTCCGATGTTCTCGGTTATCAGAAGCCCCAGGACAGAAAACAGGCCTATCTGCCAGCCGGCCATCCGCCAGGTTATAAAAGCTATCAGGGCTATAAGTACCAGTGGGTGTACAAAGAGCATCCCATCCTTTAAGTTATTGACAAGGAAGAAAATAAACGCGCTGAAGCCGTCAAATACGGCACCCAGCTCACTAACCAGAAAATCGACGGCAGCCGATATCCAGTCCTTTATTGGTATTCTGAATGGGAACATAATCATTTCTTTCCTATTTTTTTTCTTTTTCCTTTAACCTTGCAGGAGTATCCTTTCCCGGACCGTCATCTTCCCCTGCGCTCTCTCCTGCAAGTGCAGATATTATTGCACCCCTTACTATCACGCCCTCCAGGCGGTCACTGTCGTCCACCACAGCGAGAGGGCCGAATTCGTTCTCATTATAGGCATTAATAACCTCATTAACTGGCATATCCTTGTTTACCCTGGTGGGTTGACAAAGCAATTTCTTATCAAGGGGAATGCTCTCCTTGTCCTTATGCTCGTTGATATAATCAACCAGTTCACTGGCCTTTATGTAACCCTTCAACTCCCTCTTGGTGTCCGTGACAAGTATTCCCGTCAGGTTATTCCTCCTTATCTTCCTGAGTATTGTCCTTGGGCCGTCACCCATGAAAGCCCGTTCCCTCATTGGCTCCATTATATTGCCAGCAGTAAGGACGGCAGCCCGGTTCATATCCTCCACGAATGCCCTGACATAATCGCTTGCGGGCTTTGATATTATCTGTTCTGCCGTACCTATCTGCTCTATGCGACCGTCTTTCATGATCGCTATCCTGTCGCCAAGCCGGAAGGCTTCATCCAGATCATGCGTAACAAATATTATGGTTTTCTGCATTTTCTCCTGAAGCTCGAGCAGTTCATCCTGCATCTGCCTTCTTATAAGCGGGTCCAGGGCAGAAAAGGCCTCATCCATAAGCATTATGCTGGCATCCACGGCAAGTCCCCGGGCAAGCCCCACTCTCTGTTGCATCCCGCCTGAAAGTTCTGAAGGATAACTCTCCTCGTTCCCCTCCAATCCAACCTGTTTTATTACCCTGCTGGCCTGTTCCCTGCGCTTATCCCTTTCCACTCCCTGGAGTTCAAGGCCGAATTCAACATTCTCAAGAACGTTGCGATGAGGCAGTATAGCAAAGTTCTGGAACACCATACCGCAGAAGTGCTTTCTCCTGAACTCACGCAGTTCTTTCTGCCCCAGCCTGGTAATATCAGTACCATCGATGATGATACGGCCGGAAGTCGGCTCATGAAGGCGGTTTAACAGCCGCTCAAGGGTAGACTTACCGCTGCCAGAAAGGCCCATCAGCACAAATATCTCTCTTTCATATACCTTAAAGGAGACATTGTCAACTCCAACCACCTGTTTGTGTTCCTTTAGTATCTCCGCCTTGCTCATGCCAGCCTTTAGTGCCTCAAGGGCCTTTTGGGGATAGCGGCCAAATATCTTGCTCAGGTTCTTTACTTCTATTTTTTCTTTCATCTTTAAATTTTAGGGGAGCCACTGCTCGACAACATCCCTGTTTTCAGTAATCCATAGCCTTGCAGCATCGAATGGCTCCATTCCATCCTCTATGTACCCCATTACAACACCTATCTGTTCGGGAGTCCAGTAAAAGTTGTCCAGCAACTGGTATACATCGGGGTGCCTCTCCTGAAGACCAGGTGTGACAACCGTTGCAATGTGTTCGGAGTCACCGAAGACATTCTCCGGGTCATCCAGGTATTTAAGATCATAGGCAGCAAACTTCCAGTGAGGGGTCCAGCCTGTAACAATTATCCATTCATTTCTTTCTATAGCTCTTTCGAGCGCAGCTGTCATGGCCGCATCCGAACCTGACAGAAGGTTGTAATCAAGTCCGTACTCCTCCAGGGCACGTTCACTGGCAGCCATAATGCCGGCCCCAGGGTCAATGCCGGTTACTTCTCCGCCAAATTCATCCCTGTATTCAGGCAGGTCCTCAATGCTCTCTGCCTCGACATATGAAGGGACAACCCAGCCTATCCGCGCACCATCCAGGTTTGCTCCCAGGTTGATGACATCATCCATGGTCTGTTCATAATATGCCTCATGTGTGGCGGGAAGCCATGCAGTTACCATTGCATCAAAATCGCCCCTTGAAATACCCATCCACATAGGGCCGGCATCTACTGAAGTGACGGCAACCTCCTTGCCAAGTTCATCCTCTATCAGGGCAGCAACAACATGGGTTGATGCATTCGCACAATCCCACAATACGTAACCCAGTTCAATCCTGTCGGTTTCCGGTGCGCAAGACTGCATGTTAAACAACATTGCAGAAGCAGCAACAAAAACAGCGATCAGGGAAACTACTTTGTTAAATCTTTTTTTGACCGTTTTCATAATGATTCCTCCTTTTTTGAAATGATCATATATTCATGTAAACACGATTAGTCTGAACGAATGATTAAATACAGGTGCTTTCCTAAAAATAGTACCCTACGTTTATGTTGAACCTGAGGTTCCAGTCCAGGTCCTCAACCGGTATGGGCCTGCCCTGCCCGTCAAGCTGGCCTGCCCCCATACCCATGCCAAAATTTTCTGTAAGCCAGGGATGGTTCTTGCCCATTGCAAAGTCAACGTAAGTAAATATATTGCCCGCTGTAACCAGAAATCCGGGAACAAGCATATGGCTGTCCTGAAAGTCGAACAACTGGCCGTCCACCTCAAGCTGGCCATCTTTCGTGGTAAGTCCATAATCTACATATGGCATTATATTGGAAACCGGGCCCCAGTCAACATCTATTGAGCGGCCTATACCAAGGGTGTATATATTTGCCCTGGCTGCAACACCATCTCCATAATAGGGATCACCATATGCACCCATCTGGACCCTGTCCATTATCTCTCCATCATCGTTTCTGGCTTTATAGTCATGGTTGATAAACTGGGCCTTTATGCTCCAGTTGCCGGCAGCCGCATCCAGGTGTGCTGCCAATGCATGGCCGTATTCAATATCGTCAAGCACACTGTTGTAAAGTCCCTGCAACTGACCAGACACCCCAGCTTCAACACCTGGAAAAAGCTCATACACCAATCTTGCATTGAACTGGTTCATTTCCCTGATACTGGCGGTGGTTCCGTTCAGCACACCCTCATGGTCGGGAATGACATTGTATGAATATGTGCCGGCGCCAGGTCCGGAATAGGGTGCAACGTTATGGGCAGGTCCTGCCGGGTCCTGCTGGCGGAAATAGGCCATCATCAAATTAAGCCTGTCGCTGATGTCATAACTGAACTTAATCCCCATGTTATGGTCATCCTCAAGACCCACATAGTATCCCGTCATAAACCACCATGAATGGGAATTATATGTAAGGTTGCCGAAAGGCACCTGGGTTACCCCCAACTGCATGCCAAGGTCATCAGAGAACTGGTATCCCAGGTAGCCGTATTTTATAAAGTGGGCATTGAATGTCGGATAGAAGCGATACTCAAAATCAAGGGAAACACCGCTGTAGCTTGCAGCAACATTAATCCTCCATGTGTCCCAGGTTGCATATGTATTGGTAGCAAGCGGGTCACTTTCGTATCTCTCACTCACTAAATTGTAGCGGAGAGCCCCGCCGACATGCAAAAAGTCTTCATTATCCTGAGCAAGTGCACTTTTCCAGCTTCCTGTAATTACGAATAAAAAAGTAAAGAAAATTGTAAATGATTTAATCTTCATAGGCTCCTTTTTTTATGTGTTACAAAAAAACAATAGTTACATTACGGTGTTTCCTATCTGAATAGAAAATACCGGGTTATTTTCAAAAATATTTTATTCCAAGATTAAAACAGCATCATGAGATGGATGCTGCCGTCAGAAGAATTTAAGCATAAAGGATTCCTTTCCCTTTGAAATGATCCTATTTGCAAACATGGTGCAAAGGTAAGAAATATATCAGGACAACGCAAATGCACCCTACGTGAGCCGCTATTGCTTTAACATCAGTTCAACCGCGCTATCTATAATATTGTCCCTTTCAGGCGGGAAGTCTCCATTGTCATCATAAAGTGAGGCATTAATATGCGGAGGCACGCCCTTTTCAATGCTTTTTCCGTCAGGACTAAGGAACCTGGTGCTTGAAACCCTTAGCAACCATCCGTTGGGCAGATCCCTGAACGCGGGCAACCCCCCGCCCCCGCCGGTAGTATCACCCATCAGGGTGACATTCTCCAGTTCCCTCATGTACTGGGCAAAATATGTTGTGGCGCTGTAACTCCTGCGATTTGTCAGGACAACCACCCTGCCGCTGTACCTGTCTCCTTTATGAGGATTTATATAAACCTTTTCAGCCCGGAAACTATCTTTACCCGGACCTGTTTTGACATAATTGGTACCGACAAACACCCTGTCATCTGTAAACCGGGCGGCAATGTCCCTTCCTGTTGAGGGGTCACCTCCCCCGTTATTCCTAACATCAATTATAAGCCCGTTCAAACCTGACAGGCTATTGACAAGCAGGTCGAGGTTCCCCTCACTTATTCTGTTGGCAAAACTGCCATAATATACATAAGCGATACCTCCCTCCAGTACAACAAACTGAAGCGGTCCAATGTATCTTTGATCTCCCCTCAGGTAGTTCCTTTCAACTACTGAATAGTAAAAGTTCTCTGGGCTGTCAAGGTACCATTCCCAATAACGTGACCTGTCAAACGAACTAAGGAGATTAACATGCCCGTCACGAAGCTCATAAAGCATCTCTGCACACAGATCAAAGAGTTCTACCGGGTTCATGTCGTCCCTGACAAAAGGCCTGTATTTTTGGTAAACCTCATCCCAGTCAATCTCTTTTTCATCAAAAAATGAGTAATGACGGTCAGTAAAATCCCATATCTCTTCAAATACCGAGACCGGGTCGCTGCCAGGTTCGTCTTCCATGAAAACTTTTTCACATGAACCCAAAACCAGCATCAACAAAACCGAAATAGTGAAACTAACTACTGATTGTTTTGCGGTCATATATTTTATTTTTTTCAGTTAACCATAAAATAGAGTTCCAGGATGATCCCGTGGACAGCATTGTATACAGTAAGTCCATGATTGCCCCTTATCCTGTAGTAATCCCATGAATAACCCAGCCTGTAGCCGTTAGGGTTGTACTGGCCGCCGAGCGACCCCCTGAGGAAAACACCCGTATTCAGATGTGCATAATTACCTGGATACAACAGCCGGGTTTCGTTCTCCAGCATATTCACCCCCCCTTCACTATCTATCTGGTATATAGTGCCAAATTCAGGATGACGCAGACTGAAACCTGCAATCGATGCAGAGAAAGAGATGTCAATATTCCAGTGCCGCTGCAGAAGATAGGGAAAAAGCTCAAGCCTGGCTGAAGGCATTATCTCTGAAACAAAATCGGTAAACAGAAATGAGTTGCCCAGGGACGGAACAATTCTAACGTTCCCAAAAGCATCAGCCCTGCCTCCCAGATAAAGGCCGAAATTGCTCCTGGTATTGATTTTTTGCAGGTACATATAACCAAAACCAAAAGCAGGATTATATACAGTTGTACCACCATGCCCCGGTTTGGTATAATGGAATCCAATGCTGGCAAAATTTATCTCGCTGATATAACCCGGGGAAAGAACACTCCGGGAAAAGGCCAGCA
>PWNY01000130.1 GCA_003557805.1 Bacteroidales bacterium
TATACTGAATTAGCACATGCCCTCTGCAGGAAACCTGTTATGAAATTTCAAGATCCATACAGGTAAATTTAATAAAAGAAATGGTTATTGTCAAGTATCTCAAACCAGCAATACTGACTAAATGTCAGCAACTTCACCCCGCTCCAGGTACTGTGCATCAACCACTGCAATTGCGGCCATGTTCACTATCTCCCTTACCGAGCTCTCAATCTGTAAAATATGTATGGGCTTTCTCAAACCCAGAAGGATCGGTCCCACTGCCTCAGCGCCGCCTATCTGCTGCATCATCTTGTATGCAATGTTACCTGAGCTCAGGTTTGGGAATATAACAGTGTTGATATCCATGTCCGCCAGCCTGGAAAAAGGAAAGCGTATCTTGCGCATCTCCTTGTTAAAGGCAAAGTTCGCCTGCATCTCTCCGTCAACCATCAGGTAGGGATACTCTTTGTGAAGGATCTCAACAGCTTCATGCACACGTTGCGGACTGCCTTCCCTGATTGAACCGAAGTTTGAATAGGACAACAGGGCAATTTTGGGCTCGATGTTGAACTTTTTTATGGCATGGGCCACCAGCAGTGTTGTGTCTACCAGTGTCCTGGCAGAAGGCTGAATGTTGACCGTGGCATCGGCAAAGAAAAAGGGGCCTTTTTTTGTAATCATCAGGTACATTCCTGCTATATGCTTCATGGTATTGTTGGTACCCACTATCTGAAGCGCGGGACGGATTGTTTCAGCATACCTGGATGAAAAGCCGGAGAGGAAGGCATCTGCTTCACCTTTTTCCACCATCATTACACCAAAATAATCACGGTGATTCATCTTCTCCAGGGCCTCGTCATAAAGCACTCCCTTTCTCTGCCTGCGCTGATAAAACAGTTCAGCATAACTCTCCCTTCTTCCCTGTTCCTCATCACTTCGCGGATCAATAACAGGAACACCCTGCAGCCGCAGACAATTGTCCTCAATCAATTTCTTGATTATATCCTTGTTTCCCAGTAATATGGGCTTCGCAATACCATCAACCAGTACTCCCTGGGCAGCCTTCAGCACCTTAAGGTTATTTGCTTCAGCAAAAACAAGACGTTTCGGGTTCTGTTTTGCCTTTTCCATAACAGACCTTAAAAGCTGGTTATCAAACCCAAGCCTCTTATTAAGTTCCAGTTTATAGGCATCCCAGTCCCTGATATTTATGCGTGACACACCCGAATCAATTGCTGCTTTGGCAACTGCTGTTGAGACATTGGAAATAAGCCTCGGATCAAGTGGCTTGGGGATGAGATATTCCCGCCCAAAGGTAAGGTTTTCCAGTCCGTAAGCCTTGCTTACATCATCAGGTACCAGTTCCTTCGCAAGAGATGCCAGTGCATTGCAGGCAGCAACCTTCATCTCCTCATTAATTGTTGAGGCGCGCATATCCAGTGCACCACGGAATATGAAAGGAAATCCGAGTACATTGTTCACCTGGTTGGGGTAGTCGGAGCGGCCGGTGGCCATAATAACATCATCCCTGGCTTCAAGCGCATCCTCGTAAGAAATTTCAGGATTGGGATTTGCCATTGCAAAAACAATAGGATTATCGGCCATACTTTTTACCATATCCCGGGTCACCAGATTACCAACCGACAATCCGAGGAACAGGTCCGCACCTTTCATCGCTTCGGCCAGCGTACGCACCCTGGTGTCCGATACAAACTGCTGCTTTACCTTGTTCAGGTCCTTGCGGTCTTTATGCAGCACACCTTTACTGTCAAGCATAATAAGATTTTCAGGTCTTACTCCCAGGGAAAAATAAAACCGGGTGCATGAGACCGCAGAGGCTCCCGCACCATTGACTACCACCTTCAGGTCCGAGATTTTCTTCCCGTTAATGTCAAGGGCGTTTAACAGCGCTGCGCCCGATATAATAGCTGTACCGTGCTGGTCATCATGAAAAACAGGAATATCAAGTTCTTTTTTTAGCCTGTCTTCAATTTCAAAGCATTCAGGCGCCTTGATATCCTCCAGATTAATCCCGCCAAATGTGGGAGAGATAGCTTTTACAATCTCAATAAGTTTTTCGGTGTCTTTGCAGTCTACTTCAATATCAAATACATCAACATCCGCAAACACCTTGAATAACAGCCCTTTGCCCTCCATTACAGGCTTCCCTGCCAGGGCTCCTATATCACCCAGTCCGAGAACTGCCGTTCCGTTGGAGATAACCGCTACCAGATTACTTTTAGCTGTGTATTTGTATGCATCCTCCGGATTTTTTTCGATCTCCTTGCAGGGATCGGCCACCCCCGGGGTATAGGCCATTGAAAGGTCCCGTTGTGTACTGTAGGGTTTTGTAGGAACAACCTCTATCTTCCCGGGCCTCCCTTTACAGTGATAGTTCAACGCTTCCTGTTTGCTGATTTTTGCCATTGGTTTGTGGTATTTGTATGTTATACATCAGTTAAGACACTAGAAGGGAACAGAAATGTATAATACGAATATTTTGGATTTTAACTGCAGAATGCTAATATGTTATTGAGCAGTTGTTCCCTCCTGATCAACAGAACCTGCTTTCAGTTCATCATGAGCTTTCCTGTTGGTGTAAACGTCACAGGCGAGATA
>PWNY01000371.1 GCA_003557805.1 Bacteroidales bacterium
AAGAATTATTAAACCAGGTTACGCAATAGAATATGACTACTTCCCACCTACACAGCTGCATTATACACTTGAAAGCAAACTTGTTAAGGGACTATATCTTGCGGGACAGGTAAACGGAACAACCGGTTATGAGGAAGCAGCAGGGCAGGGATTGATTGCAGGTATAAATGCCCACAGAAACCTTACTGGCCAGGAAGAGATAATTTTAAAGAGGTCGGAGGCATATATAGGAGTTTTAATTGATGATCTTGTTGGAAAGGGGACGAACGAACCATACAGAATGTTTACAAGCCGGGCTGAATTCAGGATCTTATTAAGGCAGGACAACGCCGACCAAAGGCTTACACCTTTAGGTTATAAAATTGGTCTTGCCGGAAATGAAAGAAAGAGGAGACTTGACGAGAAAAAAGATATGATAAACACTTTTATTGAATTTCTTGGTAATACAAGCGTCCAGCCAGCAAGCATAAACTCCTTCCTGGAAAAGTCCGGGACCAGTCCTATAGAAAGAAAAACCAAATTTATTAATCTGGTCCTACGACCACAGGTTGATCTAAGGAAAATGATCAAGGCAGAAGGGGTACTAAAGAATTTCTTTGAACCGTATGAAAAGAACAACCTGTTTGAGGAGGCTGTTGAATCAGCTGAGATCCTTGTAAAATATGAGGGGTATATAGAAAAGGAGAAAGAGATAGCTAATAAGATAAACAGGCTTGAGGAGATTAAGCTGGACAGAGGCATTGACTACAACCAATTTAAATCAATAAGCAAGGAGGCAAGGGAAAAGCTGCAAAACATTAAACCTACCAGTATTGGACAGGCGTCAAGAATAAGCGGTATAACCCCCTCTGACATCTCTGTGCTGCTGGTCCACCTTGGAAGGTAAAAAAACAATAGCTCAAAACAATAGTTCCACGTGGAACATTAAAAAATATTTAATGGGGAGCAAGAGAATGTTTCTTAAAGCGAGTGTTTGTTATTGTTCCACGTGGAACAGTTTTGGTCAAGATGCCGGGATATTGGGGTGCATAAGACCAAAATGGCTGTTTAATATATTGTAAATCAGCAAAATATGGAGTTTTTACAAGCCTGTCCCTTGTGTAGTAATCAGCCCCCTTTTACTGAACATATCAGGGCGTGTGACAGGCTTGTATCGGGCCGGGTTTTTTCTGTTCAACAGTGCCAAAAATGCGGGTTTCTTATGACTAATCCGCGACCTGCTGCCCGGGAGGCTGCTCAGTTTTATATTTCCGATGATTATATATCGCACACCGATAGTAGAAGAAGCATGCGCGAGAAGCTGTATGGTGCAGTCAAAAGGTATATGACCCGGGAAAAGCTATCTGTTATAAAAAAGTATGCCGGTCTAAAAAACCCTTCCCTTCTGGATTATGGCTGCGGTACTGGTGAATTTGTCCTGGCCGCAAGCAGGTCCGGGCTCAGTGCATTTGGTTATGAACCAGGTGAAAAGGCTGCAAAACGCGCGAAGGAAAAGGGAGCTGTATTAATCACAGGCCAGGAAATGATAAAAAAACCGCGCCTTTATGATGTGATAAGCATGTGGCATGTTATGGAGCATATACATGATTTTCTAAAGGTGCTTGGTGAGCTGGAAAATAGCCTTAAGAATAACGGTGTCATTGTAGTGGCACTGCCTGTGGCCGACAGCCTGGATGCCCGGATATACCGTGAGCATTGGGCTGCGTGGGACCTTCCAAGGCATTTGTGGCACTTTACAAGGGAAAGCCTGGCAAAGGCAATAAATAATACCGGCTTACATATAACTGCAAAACACCCCATGCCTTTTGACAGTTATTATATTTCCCTGCTGAGTGAAGGTTACAGGGGAAAAGGACCCGCTTCAGCAGCTTTGCTTGCATTTTTAAACGGCAGCCTCTCAAATATTTCTGCCATGCTTGGACGCACACCCTGGTCAAGTGAGATATTTGTGTTACGAAAAAAGTGACCCCGCAGCTTTGACCGGACAGTGTTGCACCGTATAATAAGCGCAATTTTCTTTCGATTATCAAAGTGGTATGCCTTTTGTTGCATAAAGCGATGTGAGGCTTTCATGGAATATTATTTTTATATTAGCCTAATTAGCTTTCTTGTATGCACCGGTCTTCCATTATAAACTATATAAAATACCTGGTGATATCGCTTTTGCTGGTGTTGCTTGGCAGCGTGGTGTATACGTTAAGGTATTATGATACTGAGGCCGCTGACCATGTTGAGAGATTTCAAAAGGCGCTTTATGAAAGGGAGACGTTGCTGGAGAATCATCTGGCTGATTTTGCCGGAAAATATGCTGACAGCAGGGGGGCTTCCATACAGAATGCAGGATACCTTGAACGGCTTGCCTTGTTAAGTGAAGAAAAGGGGATTGTGTTCGTGGTTTTTGATGACCGGGGCGCTGTTTTCTGGTCTGACAATTCCGTTCCACTTGACGGGGAATATCCTCCTGAAGGATCAGTTGGCGCGGTACAAAAACAAAATGGCTGGTACCTGTACAAAAGGGAAAAGACTGAAGATGCAGATATTGTTGCATATGCTATTGTAAAAACAGCCTACCGGTATCAAAACCGTTTCCTTGTTAACGAGTTCCACCATGACCTGCCGGGGATTACTGACCTGTTTTATGTTAGCGACAGGATAGATGAGGGGTATTCATTAACCAACAGGGATGGAGAGCACCTTTTCTCCCTCGGACTTAAGCGGGAAGCTGCATTAAAACGGCCAGCTGCTTTTGTTTATCTACTTTCGGTCCTGCTTTCGGTTGCTGCAATGATTTTGGCTGTTTACGCAACCTTCCGTTATTTTTCTACCCTTTTCAGAACGGGGAAGCGCACCCTGGCAATCGCCGGTTACATTGGAGTAATTGTGGCGGCAAGGATGGTATCATTCTGGCTGAACACTCCTTCTTCCTTCTATGCCAGCAGGCTTTTCTCACCGGAGCTGTATGCAACCTCTGACATCCTGCCGTCTCTCGGGGATTTGCTGATGAACGTATCCCTGATCACGATTATTGGGTATTTCCTTTTTTACAACTTCAGGAGGAGCAGCATAAATATTTCCCTTAAAAAGCCTGCAGCAAGCGTTGTGAGTTTTTTGCTCTTTTTGCTGATCTACCTTATATGCGGATTGTCGATCTACCTTATAAAGGGGCTTGTAATAAACTCTCACCTTAGTCTTGACCTGAACTTTATTTTCAACCTTGACTACTACAGTATTGCCGGTTTTCTTGTTATAGGGCTGATATTCTTTGCATTCTTTTTCTTCAGCATAGTGCTGTGCAGGATCGCTAACAGTCTTATTGGAAATACCAGGGAGTTTCGTATTGCAAGCATAGTTTCTTTTCTGGTGCTTTTTGCACTTACATGGCTGATAATAAGGCCAATGCCTGTTTTGTGGACACTCTCGGTTGCGGCTGTTTTCGTCTTTGAGCTTGACAGAAAAAGCAGTTCAAGCGAAAGAAGCTTTTCGGCCCTTGTCTTATCCCTTTTCATTTTCAGTATTATATCAACTTTTGCGCTTCACCGCTTCAATACGGAAAAAGAACTTGAAAAGCGCAGGACACTTGTGCTTCAGCTTGCCTCTGAGCAGGACCCTGTAGCCGAGTTCCTTTTCCTTGAAATAGAGGATGCACTCTTCAATGACAACCAGCTGCAGAACCTTGTGCTCAGGGACCCATATAACGAGGCACTGGTATATAGTTATATCCAGCACCACTATTTTTATGATTTTTGGGCCAAGTATGACCTCCAGGTAACTATTTGCCGGCCCTATGAGCTGCTCCTGGTCAGACCTGACAATATTGAGGTGGAATGTGCGGTCTTTTTTGATGATTATATTGCAAGGTTCGGGAAACAGACAATATCTGACCGCTTCATTTACCTGGACAATGATACCGGCCGGAACAGCTATATAACGGTCATACCTGTCGGGGGGCAGGATGATTATAACCCGGAGGCGCTTTATCATGTATATATTGAGTTTGATTCCAAGTTCATTGCCAGGGACATGGGTTTTCCCGAACTGCTAATTGATGAGGAGATAGATATTAACCGTGAGTTGCTGAACTATTCACACGCCACATATAAAAACGGAATCCTCGTAAATGAAGCAGGCCCATTTATTTACAGCGTGAATGCAAGCGCATATGGTGAGCCCGAAGGGGAGTTTACTGTTTTTCAGTTTGACGGGTATTGCCACATGATGTACCGCAAGGATGATGAAACACTTTTTATCATAAGCAGGCCTGAAGGCAACTTCCTTGAGGCCATTGCCCCGTTCTCTTACCTTTTCATTACCTTCTTTATACTTGCAGCCTGTTTTTGGCTGTTGTTCAACCGGAAAAGGCCGCTGCGGCTTCTGAAGATGAACTTCAAGCGCAGGGTGCAGTATTCAATGATCACTATATTGCTGGTTTCTGCTTTGTCAATAGGGGGTGCATCGGCTTATTTTATTTACTCTATCTACGAAAATAAAAACCTGTCATTCCTTAATGAAAAGACGCACAGTGTATTACTGGAGATAGAGAGGGAACTGGCCGAACAGCGGTTTCTGGATCCTGCAATGGAGTATTACCTGTATGACCTGCTGCTGCACTATTCAAATGTTTTCTTCACAGATATCAACATATACAGCATAGACGGAAGGCTGCTTGCTTCCAGCAGGCCGAAGGTCTTTGAAGAGGGGCTTGTTGGAAGCCGGATGCACCCGGTAGCCTTCCACAAGGTACATTCGGAATACACAAGCCAGTTCATACACAAGGAAAATATTGGAAAGCTTGAGTTCCTTTCGGCCTATACCCCTTTATATAATATTTACAATGAGGTGATAGGGTATCTTAACCTGCCGTATTTTGCAAAACAGAGTGAACTCAGGAGCGAGGTGTCATATTTCTTTGTGGCGTTTATTAACATATACCTGTTGCTGGTTGTTCTTGCTGTTGTTCTTGCCCTGCTGGTTGCCGGCTATGTGACAAAACCGCTTCAGCTTATACGCGACAATATGGCCAGGGTCAAACTTGGAAAGAAAAACAGAAAGATAAGCTGGGACCGTGATGATGAGATAGGTAACCTGATTAAGGAGTATAACCGGATGATTGATGAGCTTGCAATAAGTGCTGAACTCCTTGCAAAAAGCGAAAGGGAGTCGGCCTGGCGTGAAATGGCCAGACAGGTCGCCCACGAGATAAAGAACCCCCTGACCCCAATGAAACTCAGTGTCCAGTACCTTGAAAAGGCATGGAAGGAAAGTGTTCCGGACTGGGAAGAACGCCTTGAGCGCTTTACAAAGACAATGGTCGAGCAGATTGACAACATGTCTGTTATTGCAAGGGAGTTTTCTGACTTTGCAAAAATGCCCGCAGGCAGGAATGACCACCTGGATCTTAGGACATTTATCCCGGAGGTGCTGGACATGTACAAGGACTTTGAGAAGGTGAACATTACCCTTGAAATGCCAGAGGATGATGATCAGCTCAAGGTGCTTGCTGACAAAAACCAGCTTTTAAGGGTATTCAACAATCTTATAAAGAATGCAATACAGTCATATGGCAAGAACCAGACCGCAGAGATAACTGTCAGCTGTACCAGGGATGATGGTTACTGCAATATTAGTATAGCAGACAGCGGATGCGGCATTCCCGAAGAAAAACAGGATAACATTTTTACACCCTACTTCACAACCAAGGCGAAAGGAATGGGCCTGGGGCTATCAATGGTGAAGAACATAATAGAAGGGTTCGGGGGCAGCCTGTGGTTTAAGTCTGAAGAGGGTAGGGGCAGTATTTTCAGTTTTTCCCTGCCCCTTGCCTGAAAACCTTTGACTATTCGTACTCCATTGCTTCAATGTCACCATTGAACACCATAAGTCCGTTCATAGCAAGTGCACGCATTTCATCCTCTCCGGGATAAACATAAACAGGGCCCAGATGCCTCACCCTCTCAGAAACAGCTTCAACAAAAGGTTTGCCGTACGCAATTCCTCCCGTAAGCAGTATGGCATCAACCTCTCCTTTTAGAACTGTTGACATTGCACCAATCTCCTTTGCGACCTGGTAGGCCATTGCATCCTGTATCAGCTTTGCCTTTTGGTCACCAGCCCTTGCCCGTTTTTCAACCTCATATGCATCGTTTGTGCCAAGATATGCCACGAGGCCGCCTTTGCCTGTTATCTTATCCCTGATCTCCTCTTCACTGTATTTGCCGCTGAAGCACATTGCCACCAGTGCACCTGCAGGAAGTGTACCGCTCCTTTCAGGCGAAAAGGGCCCTTCGCCGTCAAGGGCCTGGTTTACATCTATTACCCTGCCTTTACAGTGGGCTCCCACGCTTATACCACCACCAAGGTGGGCAACGACCAGGTTCATATCTTCGTAACTGACAGATACTGATTTTGCATGCTGCCTTGCTATTGCCTTCTGGTTCAGTGCATGGAATATCGACACTCTTTCAAATTCGGGGTGGCCTGAAATACGGGCAATATCATTCAGCTCATCAACCACAACAGGGTCTGCAATATAAGCACTGGCGCCGGGTATTGATTCTGCCAGGTCCTGTGCGATCAAACCTCCAAGATTACTTGCATGCTGGCCCAGAAAACCGATCTTAAGGTCTTCCATCAGTCTTTTATTAACACGGTACACACCTGAAGGTATGGGCTTCACAAGTCCGCCGCGGCCAACAATTACCTTTATGTTTTTTACCTCGATTGATGCACCCTCAAGCTCTTCCATGATTATTTGCTTGCGGAACCCATATTGATCGGTTATCTTTTTAAAGTTTTGAAGTTGCTCTGCCGAATGCCTGATGGTTTTCAGGAACACCTCTTTTTTGTTGCCGAAAACCGCGATCTTGGTGGATGTGGAACCGGGGTTTATTGCTAGGATCAGGTCCTCTTTCATATAATAGTGTTTTTATGGTTATACAGGAGTTCTAAAATTGGTATAATTAATTTAATATCAGTTATTTAATATCAGTCAATGGCTGCAGCCAGGGCAATACTGTTAAGCTTGGTTTCATCACTGTCTGCACGGGATGTCAGCACAATAGGTGCTGCAGCACCCAGTATAACTGCCGCACAAGCTGCCCCTGCAAAGTAAATAAGGGCCTTGTAAAGGCCGTTTGCCGCTTCTATGTCGTCTGCTACCAGAATATCTGCATCGCCTGCCACAGGGCTTATAATGCCCTTTAAATCGGCGCTCTTTTTGCTGATTGCATTGTCGAATGCAAGCGGCCCGTCAATAATGCAGTTTCTTATCTGGCCGCGGTCGCCCATTTTTGCCATTGCGCTTGCTTCCATGCTAGACTTCATTGAAGGGTTCACGGTTTCTACCGCGCTTAAGACAGCAACTTTTGGTCTTTCTACCCCTAATTTCCGGAAATAATTGATGGCATTACGGGTAATACTGATTTTTTCGTTCAGTTCCGGGGCAATGTTCATAGCAGCATCCGTCAGTCCAATTAGCTTGTGGTATGAAGATAACTCAAAAAGCGCAAGGTGGGAGATCTGTTCCCCCGTTCTCAGCCCAAACTCCTTGTTGAGGACGGCTTTGAGCAGTATGGCGGTTCCCAGGTTGCCCTTCATAAGGATATCAGCCTCTTTGTTGCGCACCATATTGACTGCTGTGACCGCAGCTTTCGCATTGTCTGTTTCGTTAATGATGGTCAGGTTCCCGGTGTCATATGAATGTTCTTCGGCTATCCTGTCTATCCTGCTCTTGTCGCCCACAAGTATTGCGTCTACAAGGCCGTTTTCGCAGGCACTAATAACAGCCCCCATTGCGTTTGCATCGTGTGCAGCTGCAAGCACAAGCCTTCTTTTACTGTGGCCTCGGGCCTTTTCATGAAGCTCTTTTAGTGTTTTAAGCATGTTTTTCTTTTGAATTTTGAATTACTATTATTTTTTTTGATATTATTATTTTTTTAATTTACTGCCAGGAAGTCAGAACAGGTGGCGGAAAGGAACCAGAAGCCATTCAAACAGCCTCTGGATAACCGGTCTTTTCTTCCAGATCTCGTAATTGAAGGGTTCGGACTCTTTCCTTGTCTCGTTCATGTGGTTGATTACCTGCCGTACAAGGTTTTTGTCATATCCGGCAAGACATATCTCATGCTGGTACCTGAAGCTGCGGTAATCGAAATTGGAAGAGCCTGCAACAAAATATTTCCGGTCAGCCAGAAATAGCTTGGCATGAAGGTTCTGGGGCATGAAAAAAAAGATCTTAATGCCCACTTCCGATAGCTCACCCAGATATTTAGATGTAAGCACATCCATGACACCCACATCGGACTTCTTCGGTATATGCACATAGACCTTGACGCCCCTGCCGGAGGCCTCGGCAAGAGCCTTGCGAAGGCTGCTGCCCGGCAGAAAGTATGGGGTCTCAATTATGATCTCTTTTTTTGCCGAACCGATCAGGTCAAGATACTTTTTCTTAACCGGCTGGTGAGCCAAAGAAGGTACATCCCTTAATATTTCCAGGCCGTTGTGTTTCATTAAACGGGTGTAGGCCTGCTTGTCGTAGAAATATTTGTTGTGTATCCTGAAATTCTGGGATATTATCTGTTTGAAAGCAATGGCAATACCTCCTTTGATCCTTATAACCGACTCTCTCCAGTTCAGGGAATAACCTGAGATATTGGCTGATCCAATGTATGTTATGTCGTCATCGATCACAAGTATTTTTCGGTGATCCCGCCTGTGGCTCTTAATAAAGGCATCCCAGCTGAAACGCAGCCTCTTGAAAAACCTGATCTCGGCGCCGGCATCAATAAGCTCATGAAAGAATGAATTTCCGGACGAAGCCCCCCATGAATCTATAAGCAAACGGATCTTAACCCCCTCAAGGCATTTTTTCAGAAGGGCATCGCGGAAGCGAACTCCCATGGGGTCATTCCGGAAGCGGTATATTTCAAGGAAAATGTAGTTCCCGGCCTTCTTTATATCGTTTAGCATTGAGGTGTAAAATGCCAGGGGGTCGGACATTAATCGGAATTGCAGGCTCTGCTCCTGATCCATTAGTCGGGCTGTGTTTGATTATAGCATTTTGACCAAATATACAGAAATTTTTCTTGGCCCCACACAACACAAAACAAGACAATATGGCGGTGTTTTGAGCAGGTTTTATTAAAACAGAAACAAAAACAAGCCATAATGACGCATATTTCCCGGTTTTTAAAAAAGGTACGGCCTTTGTCAGGCTAAGGGAAAAATGTCTCATAAAAAAAGGAGGAACTAAAAATGACTATTATAAGATGGCAAAATAGACCGGCTATATCCTCGATGCTTGACAGGATGTTTGAAAGAGAGTTTAACACTGGGTTTGAAAGGAACTGCGGATGCATGCCCGCAACAAATATCCTTGAGGATGATGAAGGTTTTGAAATTCAGCTTGCACTTCCCGGCATGAAAAAGGATGACTTCAAAATGGAGGTAGAGGACAATGTCCTGTCGGTGGTGTATGAGAAAAAAGAAGCTGATGACAAAGGAGAGGAAGTGGAATACCTGAAAAGGGAGTTCAGCTTCGATGACGGATTCACCCGCTCTTTTTCAATTCCCAAAACGGCCGATGTTGACAAGATCAGGGCCAGGTACGAAAACGGCATACTGTATATCAGAGTGCCAAAGATCGATAAGGCAAGGCTGAGCAAACAGATAAAGATTTCATAATTCAGCCTTTGGCATCAATTAAACTGGTTACCGGTTTAAGGGGCAGCGGGATTAAAACCCGCTGCTTTTTTTATCTCCTCACCCGGCCACGGAACCTTCCTCCCCTGGCATATCTCCTTGAGTAGTAGGGCTCCTCAAGAGAGCTTACGATTACCCCACGCGAGGAGCTTGCGTGCACAAAATAACCGTTGCCAAGGTATATCCCCGCATGTGATATCCTCCAGCGGCTTTTGGTGCGAAAGAACACCAGGTCCCCTTCACTAAGCCTCCTGCGGCTTACCCTTCCGGCATCAGAAGCAATGGCTGCAGTTGTTCTGGGCAGGTTTATGCCATATACGTTCCTGTACACGTGTCCGATAAAACCCGAGCAATCCACCCCTGAATGAGATGTGCCCCCGTACCTGTAAGGGGTTCCTATCCAGCCGGCCACCTCCCTTATCAGTGCCGGATCTTCTTTGCCTTCAAGGGGTATTCCGAGGTGCCGGGAGTATTCAGCCCTTTCATCTTCGCTAAGTACGGGGCGATGTGGTACTTCACGAAAAAGCCCGCAAGATTGCAGAAGCAGGGTTCCAAGTAACACTAACAGAAATCTTTCTCTGTTTTTGTATTTTTTCATTCGCTGATTTTAATGTAAATTAAAAATCCACCGTCTTTGACGGTGGTAATGTTCTGTCGGCTATGCCTATATTTGTAACATGAGCAAATACAGGAAACTGTCGCATGTTATATATAAGTGTGATTATC
>PWNY01000201.1 GCA_003557805.1 Bacteroidales bacterium
GAACTGCCCCCGAATTTCTGAACTATCATGGAATTAAATTATTAAAGGCCGTTTATGTAATCTACAAGCCAGTCACCAACTTCGGAAGTTCTGCTGCTTTCTGCACCACCCATATCCTCAGTTACTACCCCGGCCTCTATGGACCTCTCGACTGCCTCTTCTATCATCCCTGACTCCTCCACCAGCTTGAAAGCATGCTCAAACATCATCGCAGCCGACAGGACTGCTGCGAGGGGATTGGCTGTATCCTTGCCGGCAACCTGGGGATATGAACCGTGTATTGGCTCAAAGACGGATGTGTAAAGCCCTATTGAGGCACTGGGCAGCATACCGAGGGATCCTGTTATCACACTTGCCTCATCTGTAAGTATATCTCCAAACATATTCTCTGTAAGAATCACGTCAAAGCGACCAGGCCACTGTATAAGCTGCATGGCTGCATTGTCTACGAACATGTATTCGGTTTCCACCCCGGGATATTCTGCTGAGAGCTGCTGTACAACCTCCCTCCACAGCCTGGAGGTGGCCAGAACATTTGCCTTGTCCACCATACACAACCTGCCCCTTCTTTTGCCGGCAATTTCAAAGGCAAGGCGTGATATCCTTTCAATTTCGTCCCTGCTGTAAACGCAGGTGTCGTATGCCGTGTCCCCGTCCTCAGATCTTCCCTGCGGCCTCCCGAAGTAGATACCCCCGGTCAGTTCCCTTACGGCAACAAAGTCAACCCCTTCGATTCTTTCCCTGCGAAGAGGGGATTTGTCATACAGGGCAGGTATGCTCTTTACTGGCCTGAGGTTTGCAAAAAGCCCCAGCCTGCTTCTCATTGACAGAAGGCCCTTTTCAGGCCTCTGGCCGGCTCCCGGGTCGTTGTCGTAACGGGGGTCCCCGATGGCCCCGAATAGCACTGCATCAGAGTCCATACAAAGCCTGTGAGTCTCTTCAGGGTAAGGGTTGCTGGCTCTATCTATCGCCACGGCACCTATAAGGCCATGGCGGAACACCGCCTCATGGCCCTTTTTTGAACATACGGCACTTATCACTTTTTCGGCCTGCCCGGTCACTTCAGGTCCGATACCATCGCCGGGCAATACTGCTATATTAAGTTTCATTATATGCTGTTTTTTTCAAATTCCTTAATCTCGTCTAATCTGCTTAGCAGGTAATCAATGTCGTCATACCCTAAAAGCAGGCACTTTTTCTTGTAAGCATCTATCTCAAAATATTCCGAAACCCCCTCGGACAGAAGCGTAATCCTTTGTTTTTCAAGGTCAACCTTAAGTTTTGGAGAGGCATTGGTTTTTGCCGCTTTCATAATACGCTCAACAAAGTCACCTGTGGCCTCAACAGGCAACAGGCCGGTATTTAGTGCATTTGCCCTGAATATGTCGGCAAAACTGCTGGCAACAACAACCCTGAAGCCGTAGTCATAAATGGCCCAGGCTGCATGTTCGCGGCTGCTGCCGCTTCCGAAATTGCTGCCTGCAACAAGTATTTTACCTGAATGCCCGGGGCTGTTCAGCACAAACCGGGGATTGGGCGAACCATCACTTTGGTACCTCCAGTCATAAAACAGTTTGCTGCCGAAACCCTCCCTCGAAGTTGCCTTCAAGAAACGGGCAGGCATAATCTGGTCAGTATCAATATTATCAACCGGAAGAGCTATGTATCCGGACACAAGTGTACTGAATCTCTCTACTGGCATATCTTTTCTTATTTTATTAACTCCCTTGGATCGCTTATCCTTCCGGTAATTGCCGCAGCTGCCGCAGTTAAGGGGCCGGCCAGTATTGTTCGGGACCCCGGACCCTGCCTGCCTTCGAAGTTGCGGTTGGTAGTTGAAACTGCATATTTACCCGGAGGTACCTTATCATCGTTCATTGCCAGGCATGCCGAACACCCCGGCTGCCTGAACTCCATCCCTGCCCGGATCAGTATTCTGTCAAGGCCCTCGCGAACTGCCTGCTCTTCAACCTGTTTACTGCCTGGCACAATCCAGACAGTAACCCCGGCAGCCTTTTCCCTGCCGTTCACAAGCGAGGCGAACGCCCTTATATCCTCAATGCGGCCATTGGTACAACTGCCCAGGAAGACATAATCTATTTTCTTCCCATGGAGCTTCTCTCCCTGCTTAAACCCCATATAGTCGAGTGACTTTTTAAAAGATGTCCTGAGGGATTTTTCTATATCACCTTCATGCGGGATGGTACCACTAACACCCACTGCCATGCCTGGGTTTGTGCCGTATGTGACCATGGGCTCAACGGAGGAGACATCGAACACCTCTTCCCTGTCAAAAACAGCATCTTTGTCTGTAGGCAGGCTCTTCCAACGCTCAACTGCCATGTCCCAATCCTGGCCTTTAGGTGCATAGGGCTTATCCCGGAGGTAGTCAAAGGTGGTCTGGTCGGGAGCGACAAGGCCTCCCCTTGCCCCCATTTCAATGCTCATGTTGCACACCGTCATTCGCTCCTCCATTGACATGCTCCTGATGACCGGCCCGTCGTACTCAACAAAGTAGCCTGTGGCACCTGCTGTAGTCATCCTGGAGATCACGTATAATATCAGGTCCTTGGCACCGACACCCTTCTGCA
>PWNY01000079.1 GCA_003557805.1 Bacteroidales bacterium
CATACAACGACACCCACTTGCAGGCATAAGTACAGATGTTTATAATGTGCGATACAACAGGAGTCTTCCGATTCGCCATAGGCCTTGCTCGAACGCTGATTATGATGAGATGGACGACTTATCTTGTATTGCCAATACTTGCAACAAATTTTAAGGACAGGCAAGTTTTCAGGAAGGTATTCCGAATATGCCGGCAAAAGGCGAAAAAACAACCCGAATCGATCATGAAAAAGCACAAGCAGTTGAACGTCCGAAAAACCGTTCCTTTAGGTTTATTGATGTCTTTTCTGGTATCGGTGGTTTTAGGATCGCTTTCGAGAGGGCGGGCTGCACCTGTGTGTTTTCCTGTGATTGGGATAAGTTTTCGCAAATCACTTACGAGGCAAACTTTGGTGAAAAGCCGGCGGGAGATATCCATAACATTGCACTAAGTGATATCCCCCAGTTCGATATCCTTTGCGCTGGTTTCGCCTGTCAACCATTTAGCATAGCAGGGGTTTCCAAAAAGAATAGTTTGGGATGCAAGCACGGGTTTGAAGACGAACGGCAGGGAAACCTTTTCTTTTCGTTGGCCGATATTATTGAACACCACAAACCGGCGGCATTTGTTTTGGAAAACGTCAAGAACCTTCGCACACATGACAAAGGCAAGACATTCGATACTATCTATCGGACGCTGACGGAGGAATTGGGTTACCATGTATATTGGAAGATAATCGATGCCCAAGGCATGCTCCCGCAGCGTCGTAAAAGGATTTTTCTGGTTGGTTTTCGAGAGCGCCGTTTTTTTGAGTTTCCGGTATTCCCAGAAGAAGGCCCCGTTCTTGAGGCAATTCTTGAAAGTAATCCAGACCCAAAATACACGCTCACAGACCACCTGTGGGGCTATTTGCAAAACCACGCCGAAAAGCACAAGAGATCTGGAAATGGCTTTGGATACGGACTTTGCACCCACAAAGACGTAGCCCGCACATTAACTGCGCGATACCACAAAGATGGCTCAGAAATACTCATCTTTCAGGGTAAGGATAGAAATCCGCGGCGCCTAACACCACGTGAATGCGCCCGTCTTATGGGTTATCCTGATGATTTCAAAATACCCGTCTCCGACACCCAAGCATACAGACAGTTTGGAAATTCTGTTGCCGTTCCGGTTGTGACAGAGTTGGCAAAACAGGTGGTAACATCTTTGCTGTATGAAGCGAATTATATCCCGGACCTTATTCTTAGGGAACAATATGGTGACAACTGGGATTGCAACAAAATGTCCTTATCAAAAAAGAAAAAACGCAAGTCCTTTACAAAAAAGACACGAAGGTAAACTCAGGCTCTTTGGGTATGGATCCATGTGTTCAGGGAACCAAGATTATGACCCTTTATCAACTCAAAGAACTTTTTCGAAAAGCAGGGGCAAAAAAACTTTACGCAAAACTTTTGGCAGAGAATGACAATTCCAAGAATCAGGTGTACTTTGGGCCAAGATTTGAAGCGCTTAACCTCTTCCCAAACGAAGGCATTTTTTCTGACAACCGGAATAAACCGATTTTTAAAGCAAAGGTGCGCTTCGGCTGGTTAACAGCAGAGGGCATGATTAATGAGGCCCCCGGAGCACAGTTCATATTGTATCCGCAGTACCCCGAAGTACGATTTTCCGGTTTTTTAAGGAATTGCAAAAATGCCCCGTCAACACTTATGGCAAGTCGGAAAAAAGGTCGGATACTGTTCCTTGCCGTTACGGCTGACGAGAGAATAGTTGGATACGCAGCAGAACCAAGTTCTGAAATTGCCAATGAGTTTCGAGCACACTCCCCTTCTGTACCTTTGGGAGTGTTCTTGGAAATGAACCTGTCACCCACCCCTGATGAAACCGATTCGGAGGCAAAGATTCTTTCCGAATTGTACAGAGTGCACTGCCTTGGCTGGATCAATTCGAAGCAGCTGCATTCGGACGGCACATTGGGTCCATGCAATGCACCCCAATGCGGTGGTTTTACCCTTGAGGCGGAACTAAACATTCCCAAAAACAGTAAGGCCGAACCTGATCTCTGGGGCTGGGAAATAAAGCAACACGCCGTTAGAAAGTTCGAAAACATTGGGACTGGACGACTAACGTTGATGACGCCCGAGCCAACGGGCGGATATTATAAAGAACACGGTGTTGAAGCATTTATCAGGAAATTTGGATATCCAGACAAGAACAACAGACCGGACCGACTGAACTTCGGCGGGGTTCACCGCGTTGGGGAACGGCACCCTACCACAGGCTTGACAATGGACGTTTTAGGCTATGATACCTGCACCCAAAAGATAATGGACACAAGCGGCTCAATTGTTATGAAGAATGACAACGGGGACATTGCCGCCTCATGGTCGTTTAGCATCTTGCTTGGTCATTGGTCACGAAAACACGCAAAGGCCGTCTATGTGCCCTCAATGATGCGCGAAAAGCCCGGGCGGCAGTATGCTTATGGCCCAACGGTAAGACTCTGTAAGCAAACAGACGCGCTTCTACTATTGGCTGCATTGGTATCAGGAAGAGTGTATTACGATCCTGGCATCAAACTTGAATGCG
>PWNY01000091.1 GCA_003557805.1 Bacteroidales bacterium
AATGAGCTGACCGGGTATCTCCCTTTTAAGAATAACCTGCACGTTCATGCCATCCAGGAGTTCACCTCCGGGGTTATTTGTCAGTGCCCTTACCATAACCATTCCCTGCTCATCAACCCTCGGGTCAAAGCCCGTAACATTTCCTGTATATGAAATACTCCTGTTTGCAAATGGCCTTATCTCAACCGGTTGACCGCGGGCCACCATGGATGTCTCTGACTCCAGAACAGGAAACCTGGCTTCCAGGCGGCTGTTATCAACAATGACACAAAAATTCTGGTAGGCAGAACTGTGGTTGTGGGGCCTGACCTCCAGTCCCGAGACCACCCCGCCAACAGGTGCTGTGAGCCGGGTGCCTTTCATCTGGTAACGGGCTTCAGCCAATTCGTTAAGGGCAGAGTTGTAGCCACTCTTTATCTTGGCCATGTTCCAGATATGTTCGGGCACTCGGAGACTGTCACTCAGAAAATACCCGAAACCAAGCAGCACATCTTCCAGCACCAGCCTGGTTCTCTCCACCTGGTCCAGCGCCCTCTCAAGTCTGGAGGCAAAAGGGAACTCCTCCAGAACAGCCAGCAGCTCACCCTGCTTAACCCTCTGGCCGTTGATCACATGAACCTCCCTGACAGTTTCATGCACCCTGAACTGCACGGTGGCCTTGCTGACAGCGCTGAGCCGGCCGTTGGTAATAAGCTCCATGGCAAAATTACCCTTTACCGCCGGTGCAGTGCGCACCTCGATAACCTCCGCGTAGTGTTCCCTGCGGGCAAGGGCTGCAGCGTTGTCATCATCCTGCTGGCGGCATGAAACAATTATCAATAAAGATGCGGCTAACAGCAGGACTTTTATTTTGGGAAGAATAGGGTGATCAGACATTTTTTGATTGGTTTACAGGGTTTGATTTATAAATATAAGAAAATACCAAATTAAATATAACATAACAGATGTTTTACCTTAACAACTCCCTCTCATTAAACTCAATCACCCTGTCCTTCTCAAAATCATATAATGTCAGACGCCTGAGGTAAAAAAAGCTGTCCCAGTACTGAGCCAGGGCATTGATGTACTGCAGGCGTGCATTATCCCTGGCTCTTTGCGAAGAAGTAAGCCGCAATACATCTGCCTGTCCCCCGCGAAACCTTGCCATGGTCAGTTCATAGCTTTCAGAGGCCAGGGTGTCGGAAAGGGCTGCTGACCCGACACGGGATTTTTGAATATTGAAAGATATGGCACTGGTGACCGCGTTCTGCTCGAATTTCTGAAGAGATTGCTGTGCAGCTATTTCGGCTATCTGCTGTTGAGAAACGGCTATTTTATAATGCCCTTTATTCCTTCCCCAATCAAGAATAGGAATACTGATACCTAAGGAAATCCGCTGATGGTTATTAAAATCTCCGCTGTAAACGTTATCCAGACGCCCGCTTCGCAACAAATTACCATCATCCTTGCTTATCCCGTATGTCACGTTGACATCAGCGCGGAAGTGACGGGCAGTTTTGGCCTGCTCAACATTTCTCTGGTTTTCCAGGATTCGTTGCTCCATTTGTAAAATCTCAGGATTGTTGGCAAGGGCATTCTGAAGAACCAGTTGGATATCTACTTCGCTAACAAGAATGTCCTGGGGCAGTTCTATTTCTATATCTGTTTCAATGGGCAGCATCAGGAAATTCAGAAGACTTTCTTTAGTTTCCCTGTATTCCAGGCTGGCTTCCTGTAAGGCGATAACTGCATTGTTCTGGGATAGTCTTAAATACAGCAATTCCTCACGTGTTACCGTTCCCAGCTCAAAACGATTATGCGCTACCTGAAGAAGGTTATTGGTGTTTTCAACGTTGGTCATGGCAATCTCCATTCGGATGACAGCCCTTGCCATGTCAAAGAAGAACCTGACCGTGGCGATATGCATATCTTCAACTGACTCCAGGTACTCTTTTTTTGCTTTTTCAAATTTGAGAGGTTCAATTTTCCGGAGCCATTTCATGGTATTGAAACCAAACAGCTCCTGCTGATAGCCTATTCTGAAGGGTACAGATGAGTATTGTGTGAAGTCGTTAATGCCAAAATTCTCAATACGACCCAATTCAGAATGCATAAAGAAAGTCCCCCCTGTTGCTGCCAGCTTTTGAGAAATGTTAAGGATCATATCCGAGGTGAGATTTTCTGTGCGAACAAATTCATCGGTTTGCGTTAGTGAGTTGTAGCGCAGGCGGGAAGCATTGGAATAAGTCAGCGGATTTGCCCGCAGGTTGACCGATGGCATTAAATCTGCCATATAACTCCGGTATGCCCAATAGTCAGCCATGTAGTAATGCTTATTCAGGAATGCCTGGAGAGATTGCTGGCGAGCCAGCTTCAGCGCATCATCCAAGGTGAGGTGAAGCACGCTTTGGGATGATAAGGGCATTAAGCCAAATAGCAGGAGAGTTGAAATAAAGAAGTATTTTCTCATAGTTAATACTTTATTAAAATGATCAATCATTACAAAAACTTTCCAGTTCAAAGAATTCATGGTATGAATCATTAAATGATGTAACCCCGGGCCAATACTGGTATCCCTTGTC
>PWNY01000175.1 GCA_003557805.1 Bacteroidales bacterium
CCCCATACCTTCATGAGGGGCATCGTTGCCGATGCCAATACCGGACAGCCCCTGGAGGCAATGTTCGAGCTGATAGACCTGGACGGTGGAATGAGCCTTACCAGGGCTTACTCCGATCCTGTTGACGGCACCTTCCTTGTCGCAATACCCACCGGAAGGGACCTCGCCCTGAACGTTTCCAGGGATGGATACCTTTTCTTCTCCGAGAATTTCAGTTATGCCCAAAAGGAGGAGGTTGGGGAGCCCTGGCTGCGCAACATAGCCCTGCAGCCTGTTGCCGAAGGGGAGGCTGTGGTGCTCAGGAATGTATTCTTCGACACCGACTCTTACCAGCTCAGGGAGTCATCCTTTGCAGAACTCGACCGCCTGGTCAGCTTTATGAAGGACAAT
The DNA here is from genome assembly GCA_003557805.1 of Bacteroidales bacterium. Taxonomy (GTDB): domain Bacteria; phylum Bacteroidota; class Bacteroidia; order Bacteroidales; family UBA7960; genus PUPG01. The sequence continues at coordinate 391 of PWNY01000175.1, forward strand.
CCCGGCCTGTACATTGAAATAAGCGGGCATACCGACAGCACTGGCAGCTACGAGTATAACCTGGAACTCTCCAGGGCGCGTGCCGAAAGCGTTAGGGAATACCTTATTAGGGAAGGTGTTTCGGCTGAAAGGATATCCTTCCGTGGCTATGCCGATACCAGGCCGGTGGATACCAATGAAACCGAAGAGGGGAGGGCTAATAACAGGAGGACAGAGTTCAGGATCGTAGAGCCCGGTGAGCAGGAGAAATAAAATGCCTGGATTGTTGATAATTATTTGGAGTTAAAAAGTTGTAAGCACGGTTTGTATTACGTATTTTTGAACAATGGAAAACCGGGAGCAAAAACATTGGGAGACCACAGCGAGGAGGGAAAGAAAGGCTGTTACCACCCCTGACTACACCGATCACGGAAGGGTGCCCCCTCAGGCCACCGACCTTGAGGAGGCCGTGCTTGGAGCAATGCTCCTTGAACAGAATGCGCTTACCAATGTAATAGACATACTTAAACCCGGGGTTTTCTACAAGGAGTCTCACCGGAGGATCTTCTCCGCCATCCATGAGCTGTTTTTGGCTGGTAAGCCGGTCGATATCCTGACGGTTACCGAGCAGCTGAAGAAAAAGGGGGAGCTTGACATTGTGGGCGGTGCCTACACCATCACAATGCTCACCAACAGGGTGGCCAGCTCTGCAAACGTAGAATACCACGCACGCATCATACTGCAGAAGTTTCTGCAGAGGGAGCTGATACGCATCAGCTCGGAGGTGATAAAGGACTCCTACGAGGACAGCACCGATGTCTTTGACATTCTGGACAAGGCGGAAAAGGAGCTGTTCGCTGTAAGCGAGACCAACCTCAGGAGGGAGTATAACGATATGCACTCCCTGGTAAAGGATGCTGTGCTGCAGATTGAGAGCGCCAAGAACCAGGATGGTCATATTAGCGGTATACCCAGTGGGTTCCCGGAACTTGACAGGGTAACCGCAGGCTGGCAGAAGTCGGACCTTGTAATACTCGCCGCCAGGCCCGGTATGGGTAAGACAGCATTTGTGCTGTCAATGGCCCGTAACATGGCCGTCGACTTCAAGAAACCCATCGCAATATTCTCCCTGGAGATGGCAGGGGTTCAGCTTGTTACAAGGCTTATCTCCAGTGAGACGGAGCTGCCTGCCGACAAGCTTAAAAGGGGGCAGCTTGAACAGTATGAGTGGGAGCAGCTCAATGCCCGCCTTGGGTCTTTGACTGATGCCCCTCTGTTCATAGATGATACACCTGCCCTGTCAATATTTGAGCTCAGGGCCAAGTGCAGGCGCCTTAAGGCCCAGCACAACATACAGCTTGTAATAGTCGACTACCTGCAGCTTATGTCATCGGGAAGTGATAACCACAGGGGCAACAGGGAGCAGGAGATAAGCAATATATCAAGGTCGATGAAGAGCCTGGCCAAGGAGCTGGACATACCGGTGATAGCTATCTCACAGCTTAGCCGTGCGGTAGAGACAAGGGGAGGCTCCAAGCGTCCCATACTGTCTGACTTGCGTGAATCAGGTGCGATAGAGCAGGATGCCGACATGGTGCTCTTTATTTACCGCCCGGAGTATTACCAGATAACAGAGGATGAAGAGGGCAGGTCAACAGAGGGGCTTGCACAGCTGATAATTGCAAAGCACCGTAATGGTGCACTAAAGGACATAAATCTGCGTTTTATTCAAAACTTTGCGAAGTTCGTTGATTATGAATCGTCCGAATATATGGTGCCGGGAGATATGAAACCTTCAGAAGGGTTTGATGATCAGCCCAACACCCTTACCATCCCCTCGAAGATGAACGACATGGATGACGATGAGGTGCCTTTCTGACACCATCCTTTCCCCTGCAGGTTTGTGAACAATTCCGGTGCTTTTACGGTTTTTTAAATAATATATTAAGGCTTATAATAATGCCTTATAACAACGCCTATAAAAATTGCTTATAACAACTGCTTATACTATGAAGAAGTTTATCAGCCTGATGTTCCTTGCCCTGATGCCGCTACTTGCCTTTGGCGCACAGATACTCGTGCCCATGGACAACTCCCAGAGCAACCATTTGAAGGCTTATGGGATCGCCTACCATGTGCTGACCTATGATATCGAGGTGAGCTGGCTTCTTAATTACAGGGTCTGCCGC
>PWNY01000070.1 GCA_003557805.1 Bacteroidales bacterium
CTCAGGCCGCGCTTTTTATATGTGTCAGCAAACATACGGCCCGGAACAACGATCGCCAGATACTGGTCGCTTGCAGTAATGTTGAAGAACATACATGTGCCTGCAGTCGATGCTACCAGTGACCCGGTGTTATGAGCCAGTTTTATCACGGACTCCGTTATGCGCTGCAGAAGACCGCTGGACTCCATTATCCCGCCAAATATCATTGCACAGATGATCAGCCATACCGTGTTCAGCATACCGCTCATGCCACCTGTTTCCAGCAGGTTGTTGACCATTGCATTGTCAGTGGTTACGGATATGTCAGTATACATTGCCTTCATTACCGATACATATGATGCTTTCAGAAAATTATCCCCGATACCGCTTACCTGCTCAATTATATGCGGCTGGAAGATTATTGCGAATATTCCCCCGGCCAGTGTGCCGGCCAGCAGGGCGGGCAATGCCGGGACTTTTCTTATGATCAGTGTGATAACCAGTGCAGGCACCAGGAACAAAACGGGTGTTATCCTGAAACTGCCCTCTATTGCACCGAGTACGGGCCTGATATCGTTTATGGTTCCATCCTGGGAGCGTGTAAGCCCGATTACCATAAAGATCAACAGTGCTATAACAATAGAAGGGATAGTAGTCCAGGCCATATACCGGATATGTGTGAACAGGTCAGTTCCGGCCATTGCGGGTGCAAGGTTGGTGGTGTCTGAAAGGGGAGACATCTTATCACCGAAGTAGGCCCCGGAAATTATCGCCCCTCCGATTATTCCTTCGGGGATACCAAGGGTTTTACCTATACCCAGGAGTGCAACCCCGAGTGTTGCAACGGTACTCCAGCTGCTTCCGGTTGCCAGTGACACTATTGCACTTACAATGCAGGCGGCAACCAGGAATATTGTGGGGTTAAGTATCTGCAGGCCGTAATAGATCATTGCAGGAACAATGCCGCTAAGCAACCATGTGCCTGCAAGTGAACCTATGAGAAAGAGTATCAAAATGGCTGACATGGCCGAGCCTATTGCCTTTACAATGCCATTGTGAAGAGTTCCCCATCTGTGCCCTGTCCTTATGGCAACTATAGCCGCAACACTTGCAGACAGTATCAGAACCATCTGGTTGGAACCCGCCAGTGCATCGTCGCCGAAAATGAATACATTTATCGAAATAAGGGCTGTTAGAAAAATTACCGGGATCAGTGCCTCGAATAAACTTGGACGCCTTGTGGGTTTGGCCATGGGGTGTATTTTGAATTGAATTTACCCTGGGGCTTCTTGTTGATGCTGATTTACCATGCAGGCAACTAAGAAACGGGGTGTAAAATAAGCTCATTTTTTTTACATGAGCAAATCAAACCACCGATTTGAAAGGAAGCAGTCAGGAAGTGAGCCTTTGAAAGTGGGCAGCTATCAGCTTATCACTGGCAAATTCCTTTTCAAAAGCCCTGCCGGCAGCCTCAAGGTATGATTTATCAGAACCGGATCTTTTGATCTCGTTAAATATGGATGTGCTGTCGGCAAAAACACCTGACATGTAATGCCATATGGCCTTCATCCATCCCGTTCTTTTTCTCTGCTCTGGCATACTTTCAAGGCAATAACTCCAAAGTTGGTCATGGAATCTTCTCAGTTGTTCCCTTTTTGCGCTGGGTTTTGGAGCCATCCCCTTAATCTCAAGTGCAAGAAAGGGGTTTATTAGCGCCCCCCTTCCGAGCATCCATTCATTCTGACCTGGCAGGATTTCCGTTAACTTTTTGTATTGTGCTATATTGAAGATATCCCCGTTATATATGACAGGGTGAACACATCTTTTTTTGTATTGCAGGTATTGTTCTGGGTCAGCCTTGCCACCATATACCTGAACTCCGGTCCTTGGATGTATTATTATGTTTTTAAGCGGGTATTTGTTGAGTACTTCAATTACATCTGTAAATTCATCGCTGCTTCGGAACCCAAGCCGCGTCTTCACTGAAAGCTCAAGCTTTGAAGTGTGAAAAAACCTCTCAAGTATATTATCTATTTCCCCTGGCCACGGCAAAAGCCCGCAGCCTCTTTTCTTGTTTGCTATCCGGCCAAACGGGCAACCCAGGTTCCAGTTCATCTCTTTGTAACCAATGTCGTATAGAACACTGGCCAGGAGTACCATTTCAAAGGGGTCATTCCCTATGTACTGGGGCACACAGGGCGCCTTATTTTCATTTGCCGGTATAATATCACTGAGTTTTGATTCATTTATCCTGGTCCTGCCTGTTCCGCTTATAAAGGGTGCGTAATAGAGGTCAATGCCTCCAATATGCGTTGCAAAAGCATTCCTGAACACTTTATGTGTTATACCCCTGAACGGGGCAAGGCTTAGCCTTTGGTGGTGATTGGACCGGACCATATCGGGCTAAAATAATCAATTAATCAATTATTATGAATTCAGGCGTCCGGTTGTTTAGCCTGAATTATTCACAAATTTTCTCGTAAACCACATAAAACACTCATTATAAGTGCTATATATGTTGTGCTTGAGAAAATTGAATTGTTACAATCTTTTCGGCTCTGAAAAAAGCAAAAAAA
>PWNY01000303.1 GCA_003557805.1 Bacteroidales bacterium
AAAGCTCTTTTTCCTCGACCTCAACAGAGATCACAAGATTTATGGGCACTCCCCGCCCAACGAGCTTCTTGTCAAGCGCCTCAGCCTGGACAATGGTACGCGGGAAACCATCGAAAATGAAACCCGGAGCGCCAAGATGCTCAATAATGTGCTGATACAACATTTTTAGCACAATTTCATCAGGAACAAGCAAGCCCTTATCAATGTATTGACTTACTTCTTTACCCAGGGGAGTTTCATTGCTCATCTCTTCCCTCAACATATCACCCGTTGACAGGTGAATTAAATCATACTTTTTAACGATTCTGGCAGATTGCGTGCCTTTGCCCGAACCAGGAGGGCCAAAAATGACAAGGTTTAGCATAACGTAATGATTATCAGATAATAAAAAACAACTCTATTCCTCAACAATTTTGTAAATATCCTTGTAATTCCTGCCATAACCGTTGTAATCCAAACCATAACCCACTATGAAATCATTGGGGATATCCATTCCCACATAGTCGGGCTTCACATCCATGCGCAATGCGGCCGGCTTAAGCAACAAAGTAGCCACCTGTATGCTTTTCGGATTGTAGCCTTTCAGATCTTTGACAAGATGCGAAACAGTGATCCCACTGTCGATAATGTCTTCAAGAATAATTACAACACGTCCTGCAATATCTTCATTCAAACCGATCACCGACTTTACCTCCCCTGTTGTGCTCGTGCCCGAATAGGAAGACAGCTTGATGAAACTGATCTCACAGGCACCCGGATACTCCTTAAACAGGTCGCCTGCCAGCATAAAGCAACCGTTTAACACACATAGAAACAATGGATCACTGTCTTTATGATCGGAATGCATGGCATGAGCCATTTTCACTATTGCTTCGTGTATGCGTTCAAAAGGAATGTTTTTCTCAAACACCTTGTCAAGTATCTGTATCCTGTCCATATAATGAAAAGCTTGAATTATTTATCGGATTCAGCACAAATATAGCGTAATCAATGCTTAAAGCAAGAATTATTTTGTGAAAAATATTAACAAATTGTGTAATATACTAATTTACTGCAAATTACAGTTTTAATAAAAGCCACAGATTATTCACAAATAATTGTTTTCAAAGGTGTTCATGAGCTCACTTCGTTCGGTTCACAGATTAAATTTAAAAAAAATAATTTATGAATGGGGCTTGGTGAGCTCATGAACAACATTAAAATGACGATTTGTGAATAATCTGTGGCTGGTTTTATATTTGCGAAGCGGGCACTAAAACAGGTTTTTTAAAGCTTGCAAATAATTTGTATGCAGGGGTGGAATAAAATGCGTTATTTTGCGGGGCAATACAAAAAACAAGCGAGGTGCAGGTGATCGACAATAAGCCGTTACAGCTTGTATGGCTCAAGGCAGCTGTACTGGGCAGTTTGTGGGCGTCGGTTGAGATCATTCTCGGCAGTTTTTTGCACAACCTGCGCATCCCTTTCTCAGGATCAAGCCTTGCTTTCATTGCTGTATGGCTGCTGATCGCCTTTTCGCAGCAATGGAAAGACAAAGGCCTGATCTGGCGTGCCGGGCTCATTGCGGCCCTGATGAAGTCGCTTTCGCCCAGCGCCGTGATTTTGGGGCCGATGATCGGCATCTTCACCGAAGCACTTATCATTGATTTAATTATCAGGCTGTTAGGAAGAAACCCTGTGGCATACATCATTGCCGGTGCCATGGCCGTCCTCAGCGCCCTGGTGCATAAAGTCGTAAACCTGCTGGTTTTATACGGATTCGACCTGGTTAAAGTATTGGATGCCCTGTTTCAGTTCGCGCAACAAACACTGCAACTCGAACACATCGGGCTGAAGGAAGCTTTTTTCCTGCTGGCTGCGATTTATGCTGTTGCCGGCGCGGTGGCTGCCCTGCTGGGCTACATCACCGGGATACGGATCCACAAAAAGACAGATCCACAATATGATGACCTGCCCGAACTCTCGGCCAAAGCAGCCAATCTCACTTCCCAAAAAGGCAGCGAATTATTTGACCACAGCAGTGCCGAAAAATACGCAACCCCCCTCCTGTTCATGAATCTGCTGGCCGTGATCACCGCCCTGTTTTTGATCAGCAGCCGCTTCATGCTGCCAGCAGCCATTTTTTCAATAGCATACCTTGCCTTCTGCTTCTTCAGATACAAAAGAGCCGTAAACCGCATCCGGAAGTTCTCGTTCTGGCTGCCTTTCATGCTCATTACGCTTGCTGCCGCCGTTTTACTCGAAGGCATCGACAACGGCCTAAGCTTCAGCCGCGATGGACTGATCATCGGCATCCGAATGAATGTGAGGGCGTTCGTCATACTTACGGGCTTCACCGCCATCAGCACCGAAATGAAAAACCCTGCCATAAAGATGATCCTCTACAAAAAAGGCTTCGCAAACCTCTACCAGGCTTTGAACCTTTCGTTTTCGGCCCTGCCCGCCATCCTCGACTTCATCTCCGGAAGGAAAAAACAAAAAGGGCTGCACCGCTTTAGCTTCTCAAGGCTCTACCAGGCCGCCGACGTGCTGCTCAGCCGCTTCCAAA
>PWNY01000407.1 GCA_003557805.1 Bacteroidales bacterium
CAACGAGGCACTCCATTCCGTCACCCCGGCGCAGGCCGGGGTCCAGATAGCACGAAATACCGAGGAAAGGCTGCCCGGTCTTATTGAGAAGATACGGTTCGGCCCCGTAAAAACTCTTCGTTGCAGAAAGGTAGCTATTCAAAGCTGCAGGAATTGGGATGAATAAGTACAAACTCTTTACGCTGCTGAGATGGAAGTCGGAAATATCAATGAATTCCAAGCCCATCTTCATGCCAAAGGCAACGTAAAGCTGACAGTGGTACCCTGGTCTGGCTCACTTTGTACCCAGATCTTTCCGCCATGCTGTTCAATGAACTGTTTGCACAAAATTAATCCCAGACCTGTGCCCTTTTCACCCTCAGTTCCTATCTGCCATTTCTTCTTTTCAACGGAAAAGACTGAAGACATTATCTCCTGATCCATGCCAATACCGTTGTCTTTAACGGATATAACAGCATGGCGGCCATCTTGACCGGCTATAATCATGATCCTACCCCTGCGGGGCGTAAACTTGATGGCATTAAACAGCAGGTTGCGGAGCACAGTCTTTATCATGGGCACATCAATCATAACTCTTAGATCCTGGGGAATATCAACGCCTATGGATATATCCTTTTTACCGGCCACATCCATGGGGGCAGCGAGCATGGTATTTACCAGTTCATTCAGGTTTAATGATTTAGGAGAGTAATCCACACCTTCCTGACTCATGCGTGCCCATTGCAGCAAGTCATTCAGAAGGTCCAGAGTGTTGCTGGAATTGACGTGCAACTGTTTGCAAAGCGTCTGAATTTCATTTTTGGAAAATACATCTATTTCCTTGGAAAGCATCTCTGTTGACCCTGAAATCCCGGCCAATGGTGATTTGAGATCATGGGCAATTATGGTGAAAAGCCTGTCTTTATCGGCGTTTGCAGTCTGGAGTTGCTGATTTGAACTGGCTAATTTCCGAGCAATCAGGGCTCCTGCGATAATAGAGGCAAGTGTTGCTGCCAGCACAATGCCCAGAGTGGCGCGCTGAGCATTATTGATATCAGACATAATCTCAGCTTCAGATATACTTGTAACCAGAATCCAGTCCAGACCACGCATTTCAGTCAAGGGGGCGGCAGAAACATAATAGCGCTGGCCTTGAATATTTAAAGTGAAATTAATGGGCTGCTCAAAGCCGGATTCATATCCAAGATATCCTTCCAGATATATGGAAGCCTGGCGGGTCAACTGATCCGAACTGACTGTTCCATGGATACGTTCTAAGCCACCCTCACTGGACTGGACTACGTCTTCCCTTGCGGATGTGGCCACAAGCAGGCCGTCAGGCTCCAGCAAAAATACCTGACTGGCCCTGCCCTGCGCCACCCCCTGGAGATATTCGCTGACAAATTCTAAGGATGAAGCTGTCTGGTGGACTCCAACCAAAGATACCTGATCGTCAAATATTGGCAGCACAGCAGTCAGTCCCATTGATCTTCCTGAAGCCCAGATATAAATGGGACTCCAGGTTGCTTCACCCGCCTGCACCGCTGTTTTATACCAGGGCCGCTCTCGGGCATCATAATCCGGTAACTCGTGCATCAGTCCAACCTTTTGGCCATGTGCATCAAGCTCAAATACCCGGTAAGTGCTGTCATTCATCTTATCCCTGATGGCCAGGGTAAACACCCCGTCCGCAGTACGGCCTGAACCGATAAAATTACCTTGCTCTTCCAGGCCCACAGCCATGTTTTGAATACTTTCAAAAGCCTTGAGCTGGCGCAGCATTCTTTCTCCAAATATTTCCAGATCATTTAAAGATTCAGGATTCTGAAGAATACAGATACTGTTAATCTCATTGAGGGCATGGGGCAATTCCACAAAAGAACTTAATTTATTCTGAACATTCTGGGTCACCTGGGCCTGAAGCTGCAGGGCCATATCAGTGATGGCCTTGCGACTGCCTGCAAAAGATATGAAAATGATTACCCCTGCAGTTATGGCAACCAGGCCAACAATGGTCAGGACTATGCCAAAATACGATCGTCCAGAGTTGGACATTTGATTAACTCCTGCTGACAATTGAAGTGCTTGTTTGATGTCACCCAGAACTTCTGTTTGTTCCAGCCAGGTTTTTTGATATGTTTTTCCTTGATTATAAAAGCTTATCGCCTGTAGCTGTCGAACTGCCAGAACTCTCCAGGAGCAACAATAGGCAAGCCTCGGTATTTTGCAAGATCGAGCAGATCTTTGTCACCATTAACAATACAATCTGCTGAAGCTGCTAAGGCTAGCGCCAATACGTTGTCGTCATCGCGGTCACGGCAGACTCGCTCAGGCAGAGGCTCTGGTGAATGCAGAACCGCGCGGGTGTGGACAAGCGCGGAAGCGGCCGCAGCCTCTTCGCAGTGAATCCGAACTTAGGTACCTGTCTTCAATGGAAATCGTCCATTGATTCAATCTCTGCAAGATGAATATCGGGATGCATGGGGTTGATCAGGATATTATGCTCGTCAGGGATTACAACTGAAGGAACCCGCAGCAGAAGCGATGCATTGGACTGCTGCCAGTCGG
>PWNY01000223.1 GCA_003557805.1 Bacteroidales bacterium
AGGCCGCTGATGACAATGTTGGGCTGTGAGATAATGGGGGGTGACACAAGCCTTGCCATGCCACCGGCAATCGGCCTGGAGCTGTTCCATAACTTCACGCTGATGCATGATGACATCATGGACGATGCCCCGGTAAGGCGCAACAAGCCCACCATACACAAGAAGTGGAACATCAACACAGCCATACTCTCAGGGGATGCTCTCTTTGCGCTTGCCTGCAGCTATGTCTGCAGGGTGCCCGACAATGCCCTCAGAAGCGTGTCAGGGCTTTTTCACCAGACCGTTTTGGAGGTATGCGAGGGCCAGCAGTATGACATGGACTTTGAGAAAAGGGACAATGTAAGTGTTGAGGAGTACCTGAACATGATAAGGCTTAAGACAGCGGTATTGCCTGCGGCATGCCTGAAAACGGGTGCAATACTGGCAGGCGTGCAGGAGGTGGAGCAGCAGAAGCTCTACCGTTTCGGTGAGCATATCGGTATTGCATTCCAGCTTCGCGATGACTGGCTTGACGTATACGGGGATACCCGGGAGTTCGGGAAGCAGACAGGAGGCGACATCATCGCGAACAAGAAGACCTGGCTGTACATTCAGGCCCTTAATATTGCGAACAGGGTGCAAAAGGATACACTCCGGGAGGCTTTCAAAAACAGCCCGCAAAGTGACCAAAAAAACCAAAGCAAGGTAAAGGCGGTAAGGGAGATATATGACCAGCTTGGCATAAGTGAGCTTGCACAGGAGGAGATGAAGAAACACTATGCAAAGGCATTTGATTACCTGGATATTGTCTGCCAGCCTGAAAGCCGGAAGGAGAACCTTAAGGTCCTGGCCAAAAGTCTATTTGACCGTAAAAAATAATATCTCAAAGGGTCCTGCAATACCTGCAGTTGTTATTCTGTCAGGAGTTCTTCTATCTGTTTTATAAGTTCTTTCGATAGTGGGTACAGTCTCAAAACGGTTTCTTCGTCGTAATCAAAAAAGTCGTTGTAATCTCCCTTGTGTCGTTTGTCAAAAAGTTCGGTGAAATGTTTTGCCAACCGTTTATCGAATTTTCCAGTTTTCACAAAATGCTCTCCGAACTTCTGTCTAACTCCCGGATGGCTGTTCACTTCAATCTTTTGTTTGGCAAGCAATGCCCCTATGGCATAGAAACACGCATAATACATTCGGTTGATAGCCGTATTCCAGAATTTGTTCTCGATATGGGTCTGGACTTCTTCAATAGTTTCCCGTGCACGTTCTATGCGATATTTTATATAATCTTCGGGTTTATATTCTTTCATAGAAGTCTCCCTTCCCGCATTACATTTTTGTAAAAAGGTGTGATTTTATATTTTGTATTCCATTCTTTCTCACTGTAAATCACAGGGCTTATCACTTCGCCCGTGTCAAATTCAAGGTCGTATAAGGGGTAAGTAATTTTCTGTTCATCTTCGGGAGATATCTGGTCTTTATTCAACAATATCAGCAAGTCCCAGTCGGAGTTGCCCTTGGTTGTCCCCCGCGACCTGGAACCATACAAATAAATCTTCGCACTCGGCTCTTGTTCTGTGACGATTTTCTTTATTTGGTTCAATATTTTGCTGTCAGCATCTTTCATGCTCAAATATAATCAAAAAGGGGCTATATAGTATTTTTAGTCGCTGGGATTTCGGACTACTATTGTGGGTAAAAACAAATGGGCGCAACTAAGGCGCCCATTTAAATCAACTCTCACGGCCGGCAAAAAACATACTGCTTTGGCCGGCAAAATCATTTATCAGTTAAGGTGCTTACTGACTACCTCAACAACTTCCGGAAGGTCCATTCCCAGGTCCTTCAGGTGTTCCAGGGTAGGCACGCCGTCTTTGGTCCAGCCACGGCGCTTGTACACGGCATCGACCAGTGTCTCGTAACGCTGTTCACGGTATTTACGCAATGCAGCCATTTTTTCCTCGGTTGATTTTCCTTCAGGATCAAATCCTGCATCCTCCTTGAGCTGCTTGTCGTAGCGGTCAGCCCTGGATTCATATTCCTCGGCTGTTACCGGTCCTGCGGCACGGTATGGCTGGGCATCATGCTCTCGCTTGCCAAATCCCCTTCTCAGGTTGAACACCCTCTGGAAGTTGTATACGCGTTCACTCTGGCGGATCAGCTCCTCCTTGTCGAAAGGCTTGCCTGTTACACCCTTGTAGATTGCTACATAGTTGTCAACGTGCTCGGGTATCTTGTGGGGCTCGTCAGCCTCGGCATTGCTCTCCGGAACAACGTCGTTCCAGCACAACTTGCAGAGTCCCTGCAAACCGAACCATGTACGGAACATAGGCATGTAGTGAAGTGCATCGGCCTTGTCCTCGAAGCTGGGCAGCTGGTTGTTCACCATGTCCATGAATATCAACCAGGCCTCATCATGTTGCGGCCCCTTGTTGGTCATTGCATAGCCGCCCTGCTGTGCCAGTGACTCCTTTGATACGTACTGGGAGTATTCAAGGCCCTTATTCTCCATTGCTATATCCTGGAGGAATTTCGCATCTCCCCAGCCCTTCTCGATGAACATCTC
>PWNY01000271.1 GCA_003557805.1 Bacteroidales bacterium
AATACGTGAACTTCCGTTATTATAGGGTAACGGTTGGCCGGTGGGGTGTTAAGGTAACTCAGATCACGTGCACCCATCAGCGAGAACTGCAGCGTGCGAGGAATCGGGGTGGCGGTCAGGGTCAGGGTGTCAACGTTGACCCTGAGGTTTTTCAGTTTTTCCTTCGAAGCAACCCCGAACTTTTGCTCCTCATCCACTATAAGCAGGCCGAGATCCCTGAAGCCTGTGTCACTGCTAAGCAGGCGGTGTGTGCCAATCAGTATGTCGATATCACCCCTTTTTGCCGCCTCTATAACCTTTTTCTTTTCAGCGGCTGTCCTGAACCGGCTCAGGTAATCGACAACTACCGGGAAATCTTTAAGCCTGTCCCTGAATGTATAATAGTGCTGAAGTGCCAGTATTGTGGTCGGTACCAGTACCGCTACCTGTTTCGAATCGCTGGCCGCCTTGAAGGCCGCCCTGATGGCAAGCTCTGTCTTGCCAAAGCCAACATCCCCGCATATCAGCCTGTCCATGGGTGTCTGCGATTCCATATCCTTTTTTATTGCGGCAGTTGCCTTTTCCTGGTCCGGGGTATCCTCGAAAATAAACGAAGCCTCCAGCTCATGCTGCATATAGGTGTCGGGCGAGAAGGCATAACCCTTTTGCGCCTTTCTTTTTGCATACAGCCTGATCAGGTCCTGGGCTATATCCTTTACTTTCTTCTTTGTCCTTTTCTTCAGGTTTGCCCAGGCGTTTGACCCCAGGCGGTGAAGGGAGGGCTGCGTGCCCTCTTTGCCGGAGTACTTTGATATGCGGTGCAGGCTGTGTATGCTTACGTAGAGTATATCATTGTTCTTGTAAATAAGCCTTATGGCTTCCTGCACCCTGCCCATTACCTCAATCTTCTCCAGGCCGCTGAAAATGCCAACTCCATAGTCAATATGGGTGACATAGTCGCCCGGCTTGAGATTATAAAGGGATTTGATACTCAGGGCCTGCCTGCCCGGGAACTTGTCCCTGATACGGTACCTGTGATACCTGTCAAATATCTGGTGGTCTGTATAGCATGCAATTTTGTTTATGTTGTCGGTAAATCCCTCATGGAGACTGACAAGCAGTGACTCGTGATCAAAATCGTGCAGTATGCCGTCAGATTTCTGAAGCGTGCTGAATATCTCCTGTATCCTTTTCTCCTGCTTTGGACTGCCGAAAAGGAGGATGTTCCGGATACCCTGCCTTGTATTGTCCCACAGTTTTTTCACAAGCAGGTCAAAGTGTTTGTTGAAACTTGCCTGTGGTGAGAAGTCGAAACTAAACACCCTGTCCTTGCCAGTCGACAGGTGCCTCTTTCTGAGTTCGGTGATGCGGAATGCCTTAAGACCTGATTCAAGTTCAACTGCCCTGGTAAATCCCTCACTGTCAAACACCCCTGCCTCAAATGCGTTGTTTATAATATCAAGCAGCAGGCCGGTGTCCTCTGTCCATATACAGGTGTTTTCTGGCAAAGAGCCAAATATGGACTCTTTTTCCCTGCCGGCATTTTCCGGGGCATTTATATCGGGAAGCAGGTTTATGCTCTCATAAATGCTCTCTGAAAGCTGTGTCTCCGGGTTGAATGTCCTGAGGCTCTCGGTCTGTCCACCCATTATCTCAATACGGTAGGGGTAGTCATTTGAGAAGGAGAAAACATCCACAATGCCACCCCTTACTGAGAACTGTCCTGCCTCAACCACGAAATCAACCCTCTCGAAACCATAGTCGATCAGTAGCTCCATCAAAAAATCCACACTCAGTTTATCACCCAGGCTTACCTTGAAGATGCTCTTTTTGACCTCACCCAGGGGGGGTGTTTTTTCCGCCACGGCTTCGGGGTAACTAACTATCAGGCTTCTGGAGGATGAGCTGGCAAGCCTGTTGAGCACCTCTGAACGTAATAGGACCCCTGTCCTGTCCTCTTCGGATGTACTCTTTGAGGGTTGTTTAAAAGATGAGGGGAAAAAGAAGCTTTCCCTGTTTTCGTAGCTCTTTTCAGTCTCACCCAGCAGGTTTTCAATGTCGTTGAAAAAGTATGCGGCCGCTTCCTTGCCCGGCAGGATAAAGAAGTAGCTCCTGGTGGTCTTTACCGCTGCAACTGCTGCCAGCAGTGCTGCTGACGATCCGGCCAGTCCCTCAACGAATGCAGCTTCTGTACCGCTCTCCCTGTGGTATTCAATAAATGGCTGAATATTCTCTTTACCGGAGAATGTTTTTATGAACTCTTCCCTTTTTAGCAAAACAAAAATTGTTATAAATCTTCCTGCAAAAATAACTCCAGTTTTTCAACCATCTCATGCGGGCCTGTAAAAAATGGGGAACGCTGGTGAAGTGTCTGAGGTATTATGTCCAGTATCCGCCTTTCTCCGTCTGAGGCTTTACCCCCTGCCTGTTCTGCCAAAAAAGCCACCGGGCTGCATTCGTAGAGCAGCCTGAGCTTCCCCTGGGGCATCCTTTCAGTACCCGGGTAAATGAATATTCCTCCCTTGATGAGGTTTCGGTGAAAATCGGCAACCAGTGACCCTATATACCTTGATGTGTATGGCCTGCCACCTTCGGGGTCATCTTCCTGGCAATACTTGATGTAACTCTTGACCCCCTGGGGGAAGTGAACATAGTTTCCTTCGTTTACTGAGTATATCCGGGGGTTGCCGGGAAACTGCATATTTGGGTGAGAAAGGCAGAATATACCGACTGAAGGATCCAGCGTGAATCCGTTCACCCCCCTGCCTGTTGAGTAGACAAGCATGGTTGAGGAGCCGTAAATCACATAGCCGGCTGCGACAAGCTCCTTGCCGGCCTGCAGTATATCCATTTCGGTAACCGGGTCATTGGTATCGCCAAGCCTTCTGTATACAGAAAATATGGTGCCTATGGAGACGTTCGACTCAATGTTGCTGCTGCCGTCAAGTGGGTCCATTGCGACCACGTACCTGCCGTGTTCAGCGTACTGATCCCTGAATGATATAACCTTTTCGTTCTCCTCCGATGCTATTGCACAGCATTCACCCCCGCCCCTGAGGGCCGTGATGAAGGTCTCATTGGCAAAGACATCAAGCTTTTTCTGTGTCTCTCCCTGCACATTTTCGCTGCCTGTGCTGCCCAGTATGTCGACCAGCCCTGCTGCATTGATCTCCCTGTTTACAATCTTGGCTGCAGTGGCTATGTCGTTAAGGAGCCGTGTAAGTGATCCCCTTGCATGAGGGTACTCATACTGCCGTTGCATTATGAACTCGGTAAGCGTGGTGATCTTTTTTCTGGTAACCATAGACGGATGGTTTTTTTGAACTGTTTTTTTAAAACTGTTTTATTTTTGGCTGTTTTAACTGTTCAACCCTGGTCCCTTATGGCCCTTATAAGCATCATCAGCGCTGCATTTGCAGTCCTTATAATGTTTCTCTCCCTGTTGTCCCCGAATATGAACCTTTCACTTGCTATAACTCCCGGACCCTCCACCGCTATCCAGGTAGTGCCTGCCGGTTTCCCGGCTGTGCCTCCCCCAGGTCCGGCTATTCCTGTTATGCCTACTGAGAAATCTGTTCCCAGCCTTTTTCTGGCCCCTGAAGCCATTGCTTCTGCAACCTTGCCGCTGACCGCCCCGTGGTTTTCAATAAGTCCCGGGGATACTCCGAGCAACAGCTCTTTTAAACTATTACTGTATGCTATTATGCTACCACGGTAATAATCAGAACTCCCCGGAACAAGCGTTATCCTGTGGGCCAGGTAGCCTCCTGTGCAGCTTTCCGCTGTAGATAAACTCAGGCCTTTTTCCCTCAGCATTCTTCCTGCAACCTCTTCCATTTGGTCCATATCATAGCCCCAGATATATTCGGGTATTATCCTCTTTAGTTTTGTTATCTGCTCCTCTATCATGTCCCTGATCCTTTTGCCGTCCTTCCCCCTTCCTGTAAGCCTTAGCTTCACAATGCCGGCAGAGGGCAGATAGGCCAGGCTTATTTCCGGGGGGAGATCATTTTCCCAAAAGGATATCCTCGAGGCCAGAAATGACTCCCCAATGCCCTGGGTGAGCACGTGCCTGTGAATGATGTGATTTCCCGGGAAGAGTTTGATCAGCTCCGGTAATATAACAGCTGTGAACATATGCTGCATTTCGTGGGGCACTCCCGGCATCGCAATTATGGTAATGCCGTTTTTTTCCATCCACAGCCCGGGTGCGGTACCATTGGGGTTCCTGATCACCTTCAATGCCTTTTCCGGTACCATCGCCTGATCCAGGTTGACCTTCCCGGGATCCCTGCCCCTTTTCTTAAAGAACTGTCTTATGTCTTCAAGCACCTTTTGGTCAACTACAAGTCCGGAACCGGTATAGCTGCAAAGGGCATTCATTGTGATGTCATCATTTGTGGGGCCCAGCCCCCCTGTTACCAGCACCAGCGAGGCCTTTTTGCCTGCATCGTTCAGGGCAGCAGTAATATCCTCAAGTTTGTCCGGTATCGCCCTTACCTCCCTTATCCCGATCCCTGCCATATTCAGTTGTGAGGCCAGCCATGACGCGTTGGTATTAATGGTGTGGCCCGTAAGCAGCTCGCTTCCGATAGAAATAACAAAGGCATCCATAGAAAGAATTTTATCAAAAATAATGATATTAGATCAGGCTGCGGTCATTAGGTAATTATTTTATTTATTGATATTTTTGTTTCATTCTGTGATCGTTGAAAAAACTGTTTTTGATGAGAAAATTCAAGGAGTCCGAGTTGATAATAAATCCTGACGGTAGCGTTTACCACCTGAAGCTCCGTCCTGAACATATTGCCGACAATGTTATTCTGGTAGGTGACCAGGAAAGGGTGGATACTGTGTCCGGCCATTTCAGCAAGGTGGAGTTCAGGGTGCAGAACAGGGAGTTCAGGACACATACCGGCATATACAGGGGTGAAAGGATAACGGTGATGTCTACCGGTATTGGTACCGACAATATTGACATTGTCCTGAATGAACTGGATGCAGCTGTAAATATAGATCTTGAAAAACGTGTCCAGAAAGATGAGCTGAGGCAGCTTAACCTTATAAGGCTCGGCACTTCCGGCGCCCTCCAGGCGGATATCCCCGTGGATACATTCGTGGCCTCGGAGTATGGTCTTGGGTTTGACGGCCTTCTTCATTTTTACAGTTATGACCAGGGCCTTACCGAGTCAGGCATGTCGGAGGCATTCATCAAACACAGCGGCTGGGACAAAAGAATGCCCTATCCATATATTGTAAGGGCCTCTGAAAGGCTCCTGGAAACTGTTGCATACGATTTGAGAAAAGGGATCACTGCCACTGCTAACGGGTTTTTTGGTCCACAGGGCAGGGAACTTCGTATACCGCTTGCTCTGCCCGATCTGAATGACAAAATGGGAAGCTTCAGCTTCAGTGGACACAGGATCACAAACTGAGAGATGGAGACATCGGCACTCTATGCACTTGGAAGGATACTGGGCCACAATACCCTTACGGTATGTGACATTATAGCTAACAGGTCCAGGAAGGAGTACAGCAGTGACTATAAGAGATCGGTGAATGAAATGATAGCGCTTGTGCTGGGCAGGATAGCCGGGGGGTGATCCTGCGGGTCTCTGTCCTTATGTTGCAGCGGGTTTGTTTAAAAGCTGACCGATGAGTAATAATGAAAGCGAGATAAAGGCTCTTGTGAGCATGGTCGATGAGCCCGATCCTGATATCTACAGTGATATTTCAGGTAGGATCATACGATATGGCAGGTATGCCCTGCCTTACCTGGAAGATTATCTTAAAGAGGCAGACAATGAGGGGCTTCGGGGAAGGCTCGAATCCATCATGCAGGGAATAAGGCATGAGAACATATTCAGGGAGCTTAAAAGGCTATGCGCGGGGAACAACAGCAATGAGCTTATTGAGGCCTGGATATGGGTCTCAAGGCTGCATTATCCCGATATCAATGAGAATGATATATACAGCAGCATAGATAAGATACGCCGGGATGTATGGCTTGAGATGAATGAGAAGCTGACAGCCCTTGAGCAGGTAAAGGTATTTAACCATGTTTTCTATGAAATGCACGGGTTCGGCGGGGACCTTGAGGACTTCCACAACCCTGACAACTCACTTGTTAACAGGGTGCTTGAAAACAAAAAGGGCAATCCCCTGAGTATAGGCATACTTTACATGGCCCTGGCCAGGTCTGCAAACCTCCCCATTATGGGAATCAACCTTCCCGAACATTTTGTGCTTGCCTATATGGTTGAGACTGTCGACACTGAAACGCTTCAGATACGTGACGACAAGGCATTGTTCTATATAAACGCCTTTAGCGGGGGGGCGGTTTTTTCAGCACGCGAGATAAACATTTTTTTGAAAAAACTAAAAATGGAGGCCTTCCCTGAATTCTTCAAACCCTGCTCCAACATCGACATCATTATGACGATGCTTGGCAACCTGGTATTTTCCTATGCAAGTGACGGGCAGAATGACAGAAAGGAAATTGTCGAGGATATATTAAGCAGGCTGGAGGAAGAACTGGATACCTTCTGATTCCTTCAGTTTCCCGGGTAAAAACCGGGCAAATAAAACCGGATTTTTTGATTTTTTGCAAGTGGTTGTTTAATCGCTCAAACTTCGTATATTTAGCCCGAAACGAATAATAAAATAAATTGTCAAATAGTTAAACAGGATTAAAATGGCTACAACAGGCACATTAGATCCGGCTGCCGGTAATGGCGGCAGTGACATGCCCCGTGCAAAGAGGGTGGTGGTCACTGATGACCATATCAGGCAGATTATGGATCGTTACCATTATGCGGATGATGTAAGGGAAAACATCTTGCGCGAGGAGCTGTTGCCAAAGGGTCTGCTTTCCAGGCTGCACTCCTGCTACCCGGAGTACTCCGGCATCATGGAGTCCCGCCCTTTTATGTTTACCGGGAAGGAGCGTTATTCAGGCCTTGGAGGGTTCAGGGAGATAGTCAAAACCCTTGAAAGCAACGGCATAAATATCGGTTACATTACTGAAAGGGAGTTGTTCATTGATGTATACCGCTTTTTGGCAACAAAGCATGTACTTAACAAGATCAACTGGGACGATTTTGAAAAGGACTCACTTTTCCAGCTGGTCTTCCCCCAGCCAGGGATGATAAGGGGGGATGTGGTGCACCGCTACAGGGAGGCAGAAAGCGTGGAGGAGAGGCAGAGTATAGTGAGGGAATACCAGAAGAAGACCAACCCCCACGATGGCAAGCAGCTGCTGAACAAACCCTGGTATACTGGTGAGGACGGACAGCTTGAAATACTGGAAGGGGTACAGCACAAATACCCCCAATGCCAGCTTGTATTTGACAAGACAACCCAGAGTTGCTTTACATTCTGTACCTATTGCTTCCGGCATGCACAGGTAAGGGGGGACGAGGACATGTTCGTTCAGGAGGATACCGGCCAGGTGCGTGAGTATATCAGGAGGCACAAGGAGATTACCGATGTGCTTATAACTGGTGGCGATGCCGGCCTGATCACTTTCGAGAGGCTTGAAAAGTATGTAAGGCCGATGATCGAGGATGACGAGATGATGCATATCAGGACCCTCAGGCTGGGTACAAGGGTGCTGACCTATCACCCGGAGATGATACTCAGCAGTTCTTATGACAAATTCCTTGATCTTTTCAGGGAGCTTATAGACAATGGTGTCCAGGTGGTGGTTATGTCGCATTTCTCCACCCCGAGAGAGGTGCTCAATCCATCCGCAATAGCTGCAATACGGCGACTTAAAAAGCACGGTATAATGGTCAGGAGCCAGAGCCCGGTGATGAACCATATCAGCCTGTTCTATGACGATAACGGTGAAATGGACCTTGAAAAGTCGGCGAAAAACTGGATTGACCTGGGAAATATCCTCGCTGTACTTTCGGTGGGCTTCCACTCCATGTATTGTGCAAGGCCAACCGGTGAACACCACTATTTTGCAACCTCACTTGCTGACATAAACAGGTTGTTCAGCAAGGTTTACCGTTCCCTGCCGTCGATAAACCGGCCTTCAAGGTATATCACCCAGACCTCATCGGCAGGAAAGGTCTCACTGCTCGGAACAATGGAGTTAAAGGGGGAGAAGGTGTTTGTGCTTAAGTTCAACGAGTCCCGCAACATGGAATGGATGGACAGGGTTTATCTTGCAAGGTATGATGATAAGGAGAGTACCATTGAAAAGCTAAAACCCTTTGACAGCGACAGGTATTTTTTCGAGGATGAGCTGGCAGAAATTGAGAAGAGGCTGGAGCGCAGTTTGGAAAAGAGAATAGCCCAATCTGAATAAAGCATCTGGTAACATGATAGATAAAATCGTTGAATCAAGCCATAAGGCTGTTGAGGAGATCTTTGACGGTGCCATCGTGATGATAAGCGGGTTCGGGGAGGCCGGCAGCCCGATAGAACTGATACATGCGCTTATAGACCAGGGAGCCAGGGACCTTACTGTCGTGAGCAATAATACGGGAAGTGGTCATGTGGGTCTTGCCGCGCTGATTGAGAACAGGCAGGTTAGGAAGATGATATGTTCATTCCCCCGTTCGGCAAACTCAAAGGTTTTTCCTGAACTTTACAAAAATGGGGAGATTGAACTGGAGCTTGTTCCACAGGGTACCCTTGCAGAAAGGATTAGGGCGGGAGGTGCCGGAATACCTGCCTTCTACACCCCTGCATCGGTCGACACCCCGCTTGAAGAGGGGAAGGAGGTCCGGGTCTTTGATAACCGGAAATATGTTATGGAAAAATCCATAAGGGCTGACTTCTCGCTTGTAAAGTGCAGGGCCGCTGACAGGTACGGTAACCTGGTATACAACAAGACTGCCAGGAACTTCGGGCCCATAATGTGTACGGCCGCAGAAACAACCATTGTCCAGGCAAAGGAGATAGTCGAGCTTGGCAGCATTGACCCCGAGGCGGTTGTGACCCCGGGTATATTTGTAAACAGGGTCGTCAATGTAAGTGATCCTGCCGATGAATCAAGGCTTGTTGCAGAAAACCTCAGGTATCCATGGTAGAAAAGGAAAGTAAAACAGGGTGGAGTGTAATTGAGATGGCAGGGAAGGTTGCCGGTGACATTCAGAACGGTGCATATGTTAATCTTGGAATTGGCATGCCTGAACTGGTCGCGGGGCTGGTTCCCGAAGGCCGGGAGGTGATATACCATACCGAGAACGGCCTGCTTGGAATGGGCCCGCCCCCGGAAGAGGGCAGGGAAGACCCCGAGCTGATAAATGCCGGGAAAAAATGTGTTACTGCCATTCCCGGAGCCTGTTACTTTCATCATGCCGACAGTTTTACAATGATAAGGGGCAGGCACATAGATGTATGCGTGCTGGGTGCCCTTCAGGTATCTGAAAATGGCGACCTCGCAAACTGGTCGACCGGAGAGCCCGGGGCAATACCAGCCGTGGGCGGTGCAATGGATCTTGTGGCAGGGGTAAAGACCATATATGTTATAAGCAAGCACCAGACCAAGACGGGCGAACCTAAGATCGTAAGGGAGTGTACCTATCCGCTCACAGGAAAGCAGGTTGTGGACAGGATATATACCGATCTGGCAATTATTGATGTCGGGAAGGAGGGCCTGGTGGTCAGGGAGATGGCACCAGGAGTGGACCGGGAGTATCTTATGGAAAGGACCGGTGCCCGGCTTGTGTTCCCTTAGTTTTTGGAAATTAATAATCATGCAATAAATGAAAATAAAAACCGGGGCCGGATCACTCTCTGTTAGTGCCGGCGAAGCGATCTACAAGAAGGCCTGTGATGTAATAACCGGTGGTGTAAGCCGTAATACGGTATTCCGCAGGCCCTATCCGTTTTATGCCTCACATGCTTCGGGTTGCTATGTGACTGACATAGATGGCGTTGAACGGCTGGACTTTGCCAACAATATGGCAGCATTGATTCATGGACATGCCCATCCGTCCATAGTAGGTGCAGTTACCGAACAGCTAACCAGGGGAACTGCGTATACAATGGCAACCGAGGCTGAATATAGGTTTGCCCAGCACCTGTGTGACAGGGTGCCTTCTTTTGAAAAGGTACGCTTTGTTAACTCCGGTACCGAGGCTGTAATGACAATGATAAAGGCCTCCAGGGCCTATACGGGAAGACCTGCAATTGCAAAGGCTGAAGGGGCATACCACGGAACTTATGATTTTGCTGAGATAAGCCAG
>PWNY01000199.1 GCA_003557805.1 Bacteroidales bacterium
GCATTTATGTCGCTAACCACCCGAATGGGTGAACAGCGCCGTAAGGAGATAGCCATGAAGGCAACACGTATCTCTACCAGCCTGTTTTTTATCTTTGCCCTGCTTGGTGGTTTGATATTTCAGTTATTCGGGATAACCCTGGCGGCATTCCGCATTGCCGGGGGTATTATACTTTTTGGCATAGCAATGGGCATGATCACCAGCCGTAACGGGGGCGATGAAACTAAAACAAAACCGGAAGGCGAGATCGCAGATGATATCTCTGTAATTCCACTGGCAATCCCCTTTATAAGCGGACCTGGTTCTATTGCCACGGTAATGATACTTACCAGCGAGGCACCAACAATCTACCACACTGTAATTGTTTTCTTCGCGGTGCTGTTTACAACCATAAGCTGCTATTTTTCAATGGTATATTCCAAGGTTATAGTACGCTACCTGGGCGATGCAGGCCGCCAGATCATCACTAAGGTATTTGGACTTATACTGTCGGTTATTGCGGTGCAATTCGTTGTCAACGGTATTGCGAACGTGGTGGTTGACTTCGGTATGTTTGAAATACCAGGGGTTGAGCCCGGGGGTGGCATTGATATGGAATAAGACAAACGGCCTTGTTTAACTTGCATATTAAAATGGGGCATGCTCGAATTAGAATATCTGATCAAATTCAACTGCACTATGATTATATACTAATACAAAAATACCGTGAACAAACAGAAAAGCACTTACCTGAGGGTACTGATGATAGATTCATCAAATGGCTATTACCGTATCAATAAATATCCTGTAGGTTCTTTCTTCGGGCCGGTTGACCTCGGGATCCACCTGGCCTACAAGCATAACAGCCTTAATATAGGTGCCGGCCTCTTGGCCGGAAGCATATTCCCGGGGTCGAACAGGCTGCTTTTTACCGGCATATCGCCCTCCTGGCACGGTTTTTTTATCTCTTCGATGGGAGGAGCGGCACTGGTATTTGATAACCTGGGTATCAACCTGTTCTCAATAACCGGCAAAGCTGAATCCCCTTCCATACTTTACCTGAACCGCAACCACGGAGAAGAAGTTGAGGTTGAACTCTACCCTGTTGACCCTAACTCTTTATGGGAGAGTGGCAGGGGGGGAGTATACGGGGTAATGCAGCATGCACTGGACCAATATGCCGGTCGCTATGAAAAGGATCCTCGTGTACTTGCTGTCGGCCCGGCCGCCATGTATACTGACAACGGTGCAATTGCTTCAGCACCGGTAAAAAAGGGTGAACTGACGGCTGTGGATTGCTGGGCCGGACGCGGTGGTTTTGGCACAAAACTTCTGCAGCAGCATGGTATTATCGGGATTATTTACGGTGGAACCTGGGTGGATGAAGACTTTCGAGACCGCAAGGTTGCCGATGAATGGTTTCATGACCGCTATGAAAAGAAGATGGCGGCCAAGGATATGGAGGCTACCACCAAATACCGCTATGATCCTGCTTTTAACACCGGGGGCACCTTTGGTGTGAACTTTGCCACCATGGAAGACAGGATCATAGCCTTTAACTACCGGTCGGTATATATGACAAGGGAGGAACGGCTTAATATGCATAAACGGTTTGTCCTTGATCATTACCTAAAGCAGTTCAACGAGGAGACAATTAAGACAAAGCAGCAGAAGAACTGCGGGGAGCCCTGCGTGGCTGTTTGCAAAAAGATGCACGGGCATTTTAAAAAGGACTATGAGCCATACCAGACCATGGGGCCGTTGTGCGGTGTGTTTGACCAGCGGGCAGCTGAGCTGCTTAATGGCAAGGCCGATAAATATGGCTTTGATGCCATTTCAATTGGAGGTGTACTTGCATGGCTCATGGAGTGTATGGCAGATGGTTTGATAAAGCCCGAAGAGCTAGGAGCTGAATCTGTTCCCAGGTTCTCTCCAGAGGGCTTTGATGTGGTAAAGGACTCCATGCACAACGCACGAATTGGTGCGGCATTGCTCGACCAGATGGTCAAACCCGGCGGCCTTATCAATATGAAGCTGGGAGCCAGGAAACTTGCCCGCCACCTTGCACGTGAAAAGGGGATAGGTGTTATGGACCGCTTCGTGCATATCGGGTTTGCCCGCCAGGGATGGATGGTCCCGAATCAGTACTGGACACCCGGAGTACTTTCTCCAATGGCCATCATGGGGAAATACTACATGGTTTACGGTAAAGAGTTTATACCGCCGCGCGAACTGGGTCGACAGAATGCCGGGCGCATGATCATGGAGCTGATGATGGATAACCTGGGGTTCTGCCGCTTCCACAGGGCATGGGCGGAAGAGATCATGCCTGATGTAATGGACAAGCTCTACGGTTTGAAGGATGAGTTCATGCAAAGTCTCCGGCTCACAGCAACACGCATAAACAGCCGCAATGCCTCAATATTTTGGGAGTCAGAGAGAAACGTGGACTTTTTGTACCGTTTTCTGGTTTCCAGGAAAGAAGAGGATAAAAAGCCTAAAGGGGAGCTGGGGAAGTGGATCAGGGCCTTTGAAAAAGACAAGTTTGA
>PWNY01000331.1 GCA_003557805.1 Bacteroidales bacterium
GCTGGCACTTGTATTTATATTAAAACAGCCGTCGATACCTGCCGACGTGCCTGCCAGCATATTGTGCCCGCCCCGGTCATAGAGTGCGATATTTGCAAAGGGTATCGCATTACCTTCTGTCTGGTCTGATACTGTTCCGGTAACACCCGGGCCGGTGTTTAAAGAGGAGGAAAAAACAGTTGCCGGTGATTCTTGTATAAGTAGTGCCAGTAATATGTACCGTAAAAGGTATCCGCTAAAGATCTTTTTCATTATTTTGCGTTTTTGGGTTAAACTGAACTATACTGCAAAATAATGGCGTAAAGAGCTGATATGCAAATAAGTGGGATACAATGAAGCTTTATGTTACAGAATGCAACCTGGCCTTGTTATTTTGTTACAGAAGGCAATTTTCTGTTATGAAAGGAAAGTGTTTCAGCCCTCCATTAGCCTGTTAAACCTCTGGGTGTTGTTCCTTGAAACTGGCACCTCCCTGTCGGTTCCTTTTAGCTTTAAGCGGTAGCCAAGGGTGTTGCCCTTTTTCATGATCACTTTGTCCAGGTTCACCAGAAAGGCCCTGTGGGTCCTGAATATATTATCACAAGTTGACAGCTGTTTCTCTATGTCACTAATGGAGTTACGGATCATTCTCCTTGAAACTCCACCTTCGGTCTCGATATGGAACACCACGTAATTACCTTCTGATTCAGCGAATACAAGTCTTTCGGGTAAAAGCCGGAGTTTTTCCTTTTTGAGCCTGGATTCAATATCAAGAGGTCCTGGGTCCTGCTTTTCTGTGTCCTCCGTTTTGTGTTCATAAGGCACCCAAAGGCGGATGTTTATAAGAGAAAAGAATGCAAAGGGGATTATTGATGCCATAAAGGTTATTGCCAGGGAGTTCAAAAAGGTGCTTATATTCCACCTGTCGGCAGGGGGCTCAATTGCGAATGCAGCCAGAAATGCAGCAACCCCCATTACAAACAGCACAAGCAAAACAGCGCTCACCTCTTTTATGACTGTCCATTCTAATGCCCTGGAAAAGAGGGGTATCCTTTTCAGAAGCAATATTGTTAGGTATGCTGCCAGGCTTATCACAGTGCAGTAGACGGCCATAGTCGCACCGTAACCCAGGTGCTGGCCCGGATGGGTGTCAAGAGGCCTGTAAATGACAGCAAAAAGGTAGCAGAACAGTCCGAGCGCAATAACCCCCCTGCCAGGCTTCCTTATGATGAAGTTCTGAACAATCCTTCGGTTAAATATTGCTGCAGGATCCATTACTGAAAGTTTGGAACATAAAAATAGTATTTTCCGCAATAGTACGGGGATGAATATTTTTTCTAACTTTAGACGGTAAAGAAACGCGTCCCCTCTTTGCTACCCAACAGTAGTAAACTATGACTTACTTAACAAACTTTTCTATGGCAGATATTGTTTCGGGAATAAGCCCGCTGCTTATCAGATATGTTTTTGTGCCAATTCTGATAATCCTGCTTGCTTTATTAATCACCAAATTTTTCAGAATATTAATGCACAGGTACTTTGAGAAGAGCTCCAGGATACTTAGGGTTGACCCGACAAGGTACCGTTTTTTCAAGAATGCTGTAAGTTTTATTATTTTCCTTCTGGCATTTATAATAATCTTCTATACCATCCCTGAGTTAAGGACAATTGGAGTTTCACTGTTTGCCGGTGCAGGTATATTTGCCATAATCATAGGGTTTGCATCACAGGCAGCATTTGCCAATATTATTTCTGGCATATTCATTGTCGCCTCCAGGCCTTTCAGGGTTGGAGACTACATAAGGATAAGCGATGAGTACATGGGTGTTGTCGAGGATATAACATTAAGGCATACTGTTATACGCAACAACGAGAACCGAAGGATAATAATACCTAATGCTGTTATAAACAACCAGACAATAATTAACAGCAACATAGTTGATGAGAAGGTCTGCAGCCTGATAGAGATAGGGATAAGTTATGACAGCGACCTTGACAGGGCCATTGGGATTATTCAGGATGAGGTTACAAAGCACCCCATGTCAATTGACAACAGGACCGAGGAAGATATCAATGAGGGCACACCCAGGGTGGTTGTAAGGGTGATGGGTTTTGGTGAGTCTTCGGTTATGCTGAGGGCTTATGCCTGGGCATCAAGCTCTTTTAATGCCTTTGTGATGCGCACCGACCTGTTCAGGACCATAAAGGCAAGGTTTGACAACGAGGGTATAGAGATACCCTTCCCTTACAGGACCATAGTAATGAAGGGGAATAAATAATAGATTCAGGTAATATGTCAAAAACCTTAAAAAGGATTAGGAAAAGGCCTGGCCTCTCTCCGGGAAGCCTTGTATATACAAGGGAAAGGCTGCAAGATAATGTAAGGCTCCAGCTGATAGTTTACGATGAGCAGGGAGTTAACTTTTTGGAAGAGGATTCCGTTGGGAATGTTTTTGCAAAAATGGACAGCACAAAGGTTAACTGGATAAATGTTACCGGGCTGCATGATGTATCTTTAATAGAATTAATTGGCAGCAGATTCGGTATA
>PWNY01000304.1 GCA_003557805.1 Bacteroidales bacterium
CCGGCACTTGTGGGAAGGGTCTTTTTGATGATATCCTTCCCGGTTCAGATGACTACCTATCCTGAACCCTCTGCATTAAGCACCCGGCTTGCTGATGCGGTTACAGGGGCCACACCCCTTACATTCCTCAAAGGGGGGGTTGACCAGGGGGAAAAGGTCTCGGACCTGATGGCCCAGCTACCTGAATACTCAAGCATGCTATATGGCAATATGGGAGGTTCTATAGGTGAGGTTTCTGCAATCGCACTGCTGCTTGGCGGCCTTTATATGCTGGCAAAGAAGATAATATCCTGGCATATACCGGTCTCTTATCTTGGCACAGCAGCAGTTTTTTCGGCGATCTTCTGGCTTGTTAACCCGGAGGTATATCCAGACCCGCTTTTCCACCTTGTTGCAGGGGGGCTTATGCTTGGGGCAATTTACATGGCTACTGACTATGCCACCAGCCCCATGGCGCCGAAAGGAATGATAATTTTCGGGGTTGGCTGCGGCTTGCTTACAGTGATAATAAGGCTGTTCGGTGCATACCCGGAGGGTGTGGCTTTTTCCATACTAATTATGAATGCTTTTGTTCCGCTTATTAACCGCGGTTTCAAACCTAAAAGATTTGGGGAGGAGGTAAAAAATGGCTAAACGAGAGTCCACTTTTCTCAATATGGTGCTGACACTGATAATTGTGGCTGCCGCTGCCTCATTCACCCTGGCAACAGTTTACAACCTTACCAAGGAACCAATAGAGAGATCAAGGGAAGCGGCCCGCCAGGAGGCGATCGGTAATGTTTTGCCCGGGTTTGAGAGGTTGGTGTCAAAAAAACTTATGCCGCCTACCGGCAGTGATTCCCTTGAGTTCAACCTTGCTTACGATAATGGTGAGCTTGTTGGAATTGCAGTTTCTACATACACAGGCATGGGCTATAGCGGAGTTATCCGTGCAATGGTAGGGTTTACACCGGGAGGTGAGATAATAGACGTGGTACACCTTGAGCATGCTGAAACCCCTGGCCTGGGTGACAAGATAGAGAAGGGCAAATCTGACTGGAGTGATCAGTTCAGGGGCTTTGACCCGTCGGAACAGGTCCTCAGGGTAAGGCAGGATGGTGGGGAGATAGACGGTATTACCGCGGCAACCATAACGGCCAGGGCATACTGTGATGCAATAGAAAGGGCCTATATGACCTTTGAGGCCAACAAACAGGAATTATTAAACAAGGAAGGAGAGTAAAATGGGACAATTACAGAACTTCACCAAGGGCTTTGTCAAGGAAAACCCTGTATTTGTGCTGTTGTTGGGGCTTTGCCCTGCACTGGGGGTAACCACCTCAGCTTTCAACGGCCTGGGTATGGGCCTGGCCACCACATTTGTCCTGGTTTCTTCAAACATAGTGGTTTCACTTATAAAGGACCTAATACCTGCAAAGGTCAGGATCCCTTCATTTATAGTGGTTATTGCCTCCTTTGTTACAATAACCCAGCTGGTGATGGAGGCCTATATGCCTGCACTGTTTGACTCCCTGGGGCTGTTCATACCGCTTATTGTTGTAAACTGCCTGGTCATGGGCAGGGCGGAGGCCTTTGCAAGCAAGAACGATACCTGGAGTGCAATAGTGGACGGGCTTGGTATGGGACTTGGATTTGCTTTTGCACTTACGTTGCTGGGCGGTCTCAGGGAGATACTGGGTGCCGGGGAGTTTTTTGGTATGACTATCTTTCCCGGCGATGGTATGCTTGTATTCGTACTTGCGCCAGGAGCCTTTATCGGCCTTGGTTACCTTGTGGCCCTGAATAATATCGTCAAAAAGAAACTTGAAAAAACAGCATAGCCATGGAATATATCATAATAATAATCGGAGCGGTATTTGTCAATAACATCGTACTGGCACAGTTCCTGGGTATATGTCCCTACCTGGGGGTGTCGGCAAAGGTATCGACATCTGTCGGGATGTCGGGTGCTGTTATGTTCGTTATGACCCTTGCCACCCTGGTAACGTTCCTGATATTCAACTATATACTGATCCCCCTAAATATAGAGTACCTGCAGACCATTTCGTACATCCTGGTCGTTGCATCACTTGTACAGATGGTGGAGATAATTTTGAAAAAGGTCAGTCCCGCGCTTTACCAGGCACTGGGTATATTCCTTCCCCTGATTGTTACAAATTGCGCCATACTGGGTGTTACAATACTCGCGGTAAGGGAGGATTTCGGGTTTAACCTGCTGGAGAGCGTGGTCTTCGCCATAGGTAATGCCCTTGGCTTTGCCCTTACTATTGTCTTGTTTGCAGGTATAAGAGAACACCTTGACCTGGTGGATGTACCAAAAGGAATGCGGGGTGCCCCCGCTGCCCTAGTAGTTGCAGGTATCCTGGCACTTGCCTTCATGGGTTTTGCGAACCTTGTTTAGATTTGCCTGAGCATACATTCAGCGCCTCAGCAACTGTCCTTGCGGACTGTTAATCATTTTGCCGTCCCTGACAACCACCTGGCCTCCGAGGACCACGGTTTTCGCCACTCCCCGTGTCTTCATTCC
>PWNY01000076.1 GCA_003557805.1 Bacteroidales bacterium
GTATATTTTGCCTCAAAGTCAAAATACTGCGCGCTTGTTTTACTGATGATCTCGGTTACCGGAAGGGCCTTTACACTTCCTTTGTGCATGAATGCCCCGCAGGTTAGTTCGTTGCCCTCTATATACTCCTCTACCAAAACTTCATTGCAGTATTCAAAAGCATTGCCTATCGCAGGCAAAAGTGATTCCGCATCCCTTACCAGCGACATTCCAAGGCTTGATCCTCCCTCATTTGGTTTAACAAACAGCGGCAGACCGAGTTTGTTTATAATCTCACTTTTGGTAAATGATACAGGCATTCTTAATCTCACTGAAGAAGGAATGTCATAACCGAGCTGCCCAGCGACAAGTTTGCACCAATACTTATTGAAAGTGAGAGCCGATGCAAGAGTGCCGGCAGTAGTATAGGGCAGACCCAGAAGATCAAAATAACCCTGCAGTTTCCCATCCTCTCCCGGCGTTCCGTGAATTGTTATAAAGGCACAGTCGAAAGTGATTTTTTCTTCCTCTGTCTGGATCGAAAAATCATTCCTGTTAACCGGGTATTTATTCCCTGCCCTGTCTGTATACTCCCATTTACCACCCCGGATCACAACAGGATATACCTCATATAGGCCGGGGTCAATGTTCTCCCTTATCATACGGGCACTCTCCATTGATACTACATACTCACCTGAATCACCCCCGGCAACAAGGGCTATTCTCTTTTTACCCTCCATGATATACAGTTTAGATTTTAAACAAATGTAAGCTTTTTTGATTTTTCTCTCCGGGTTATAACAGCCTCTCCCGAGCAAAGGCCATAATTTTTATGTCCCTGAAAACATAATTGCCCCAAAACAGCGTTACCTATATTGTTGAATGGCCATATCCTTATTTTGTATTACTTTTGCCACAATATATCTGATCCGGAAAAATGAGTGCATGGAATTTTGTGTTCAGCAGGCTGTTTTTGCGCCAGCTTATAATTGCCTCAATACTGGGAGTATTCATTATCTGGGGATCACTCAAGCTTCTTGACCTGTACACTCTGCACGGAAGGAGTATCGAAGTACCTGACCTTGAAGGTTACACCGAACAGGAAGCTGCTGAGCTTTTATCCTCAATGAACCTCCGGTATTTCATAAATGACTCCATTTATGATGACGACCGCAGGCCCGGGAGCATAGCCCTGCAGGATCCCTCACCCGGTACAGAAGTAAAGCGTAACCGTACAATATACCTGACCACAGTTGCAATACTGCCCGAAATGGTACCAATGCCCGATTTAACAGACCTTTCACGGCGACAGGCTATAACGATACTTGAAACTCACGGCCTGAGGGTCGGAAGGCTGGAGTATCAGCCAGATATTGCGCGGGATGCGGTTTTGAAGCAAAAATTCAATGAAGGTTTTATAGAACCCGGTACCCCGGTTGAAATAGGCACTGCAATTGACCTGGTTCTTGGTGAGGGGCTGGGAGAAAACGTAACTCCCGTACCGCTTGTTATAGGCATGTCTCGCACTGAAGCAACAAGGGCCCTTAACAGGCTGGGGCTCAATGTTGGTGAGGTAGTATTCATGGATGACAGCACCACTAGTATAAAGGTATATATGCAGGATCCCGATCCACTTGAGGCGGAAAGATATGTCCAGGCAGGAAGCAGGGTTAATCTATACTTCCGTTCGACAGAGGTATTTGACTTCGAAGAGTATCTTGAACAGCTGCTTTCCGTACCTATGCCCGACCTTACAGGTAAAACCCCTGAAGAGGTTGAGGAAATCCTTGCTGAACTAGAACTTGAACCCGGCATTGAAGTATTTGAGGCTGATGCAGTGCGGGGTAATGCAAGGGTATACAGGCAGGAGCCGGAATACCAGGAAGGCATGATAATACCAAAGGGTGAATCCATAAATGTGTGGTACAGGCCGGCCCTTGATAATGAAAGCGATCCTTTTTAATCAGTTTATTAAATGATCCTCAGAGCCCTTTTCGCAATATTATTCCTGGCATCAGCTATATACAGGCCCTATGCCCAGGAGGCCTTGCTGCCCATGCATTACAACCCGGAAAAGACAGAGGAGGCACTTCTTAGAAACAGGGCCTCGGTCAAGTTTGATACTGCACCTATGCAGCTGCCTTTCTGGGACGATTTCTCCTATAAAGGGCCCTATCCCGATGCGAACCTATGGGCAGACAGCTATGTTTTTATAAACAGCGGCTACGCTGTACACCCCAAGACCTATAATGTTGCCACATTTGATATCCTTGACGAGAGAGGAAACATATACAGCCATATGCGCAACGACAACCTGCCAAGGCCTGCTGACCACCTGACCTCAAACCCTATAGACCTGAGCGCTTACAGCCCGGGCGATTCACTTGTAATTAGCTTTTATTACCAGCCCGAGGGCAGGGGCGGATCTCCATCAACGCATGATTGGCTGAGCCTGCAGTTCTTCCTCCCACCCGATGATAATGAAGAAGAACCGGATGAAGAGAATGAATGGCAAACTATGTGGAGTACTTCAGGAGA
>PWNY01000239.1 GCA_003557805.1 Bacteroidales bacterium
CGTGCTTCTGGGAGCAGGCCAGTGCTGCACCAACCCCGGGCTGGTGTTTGTACCTGAAAGCGAAAACACGCAAACATTCATCGATGCCATGACAAAGGCCTTCGATGAGGCGGCTGCCGAAAAGATGCTGCACAAGGGTATAGCAACAGGCTACTATGCTGCACTGGAGAACACCCTCAGCGTGAAGGGGGTGGATCAGGTGGTCAGGCAAAACCAGTCAGAATATACCGGTGCACCAGCTATTGGGTCCACACCGATAGCTAACTGGCTGGACAGGCCCGAACTCCAGGAGGAGGTTTTCGGCCCCTTTACGCTTTTAGTTAAGTACAAAGATCCAGCGGACCTGAAAAGGGCCGCCAATGCACTTAAGGGGCAGCTAACCTGCAGCCTTATCGGAAATGATGATGACCTCAGGGCAAACAGGGAGCTGGCGGATATGCTGACAGAAAAATGTGGGAGGCTCATATTCAATGGTGTGCCTACCGGGGTTGAGGTGTCATATGCCATGACCCATGGGGGTCCATTTCCCGCAACGACTGACAGCCGCAGCACTTCTGTGGGAGCCTGGGCCATCAAAAGGTTTGTAAGGCCGGTAACATACCAGTCTGCACCTGAAGAGATACTGCCCGATGCCCTTAAAAGCAGCAACCCCCTTGGTATTATGCGGGTTGTAAACACAGAATACACCGATAAAAAGATCTGATAACTCCATATGGCAAGGAAGTCCTTTTTCTGCATAGACGGGCATACCGCTGGAAACCCGGTAAGGTTAGTCGCGGCCGGGGGGCCGAGGCTCGAAGGTGGCAGCATGGGTGACAAAAGGCTCTTCTTCATTGAAAACTATGACTATGTCCGCAAGGGGCTGATGTTCGAACCCCGGGGTCATGACATGATGTCAGGCAGCATACTTTATCCGCCCACTGACCCGGAGAATGACGCCGGCATTCTGTTTATTGAAACCAGCGGTTGTCTTCCAATGTGCGGGCATGGTACTATTGGCACCGTAACCATGGCACTGGAGGAGGGCCTGATAAGCCCCCGCAGGGAGGGAGTATTAAAGCTGGAGGTGCCGGCAGGGCTTGTAAGTGCCGAATATTCAATGGAAAACGGCAGGGTAAGTTCGGTAAAGATAAGGAATGTACCCTCATTTATGGTGGCATCCGGGATAAGCGTTAACTGTCCTGAGCTTGGCGAACTGAAGGCAGATGTTGCCTACGGGGGGAACTTTTACGCTATAATAGACCCACAGAAAAACTTCCCAGGCCTGCAGGAGTTTACCACCGGCAAGCTTATAGCATGGAGCCGGGAGATCCGCTCCCGCATAAACCGTGAACACACCTTCGTGCATCCCGAAGACCCGGAAATTAATGGACTGAGCCATATAATGTGGACAGGGAAGACAATTGACCCCAATTCCACCGCAAGAAACGCTGTGTTTTACGGGGACAAGGCCATTGACCGTTCGCCCTGTGGAACAGGCACCTCTGCACGAATGGCACAGTGGCACTCAAAGGGGCTTTTGGGTGTTGGCGAGAGCTTTATACATGAGAGTTACATAGGATCGGTCTTTAAGGGAAAGATAGAAGGCTTAACCGAAGTGGCCGGAAAACCTGCAATCATACCCTCAATAGAGGGCAGTGCATTTATTACAGGCCACAACACAATTTTCTTTGATGACAGCGACCCGTATATTAATGGTTTCCAGGTAATATGATATGGCAAGGATAGTTATAGCCGGTGGAGGAATAATCGGCCTTTTTACAGCATATTTTCTAAAAGCTGACGGCCACAAGGTGGTGATCATAGACAGCGGGTATCCCGGTAACAATTGCTCTACCGGCAATGCGGGGATGATTGTGCCAAGTCACGTAATACCACTGGCAGCACCCGGTGTGGTCGCAAAGGGCCTTAAGTGGATGTTCTCTCAAAAAAGCCCTTTTGCACTTCGCCTCAGCCTGGACCCTGAATGGGTCAGATGGGGGCTGCTGTTCATCAGGTCCGCTACCCGTAAAAATGTGGATCGCAGCTTTATGCACCTGAAAGACATTAACCTCTATAGCAAACAGCTCTACAGGTCATTTATCAGCAACCATAAAGAGGTGGACTTCCACTGGGAGGAAAAAGGGCTTCTTATGCTTTACCGCAGCAGAGAGGGAGAAAAGGAAGAAAGCGCCGCTGCGAAAACAGCCGTTTCTGCAGGGCTTGAGGCCAGGGTGATGGGCCCTGGGGAGATCAGGAAGATAGAGCCGGGTATAAGTGATGATGTAAAAGGGGGTGTATTATACCCGGGAGATGCTATTCTGTCGCCGGATATACTGACTGCATTTCTTTATAAACACCTTCAGGAAAAAGGTGTGGAAATTGTCCGGGAAAGTGAGGTGACAGGCTTTAACGTGGAAAACGACAGGGTGGTCTCGGTCTTTGCAGGCCAAAATGAGTTCAAGTGTGACTACCTGGTGATTTCTGCTGGGGCCAGCTCCTCATTGCTGGCCCGAAAATTATCATTCAGGCTTCCACTTATGGGGGGCAAGGGTTACAGTTTCATGACACGCAATACCCTTGATCTGAAGCAACCGGCGATCCTTTCGGAACGCAAGGTGACCGTTTCCCCCTACAGTAAAAACATTCGGTTTGGTGGTACAATGGAGATATCAGGAAAAGCCACAGGGACAAATATGCGAAGACTGGAAGGTATTACAGAATCCCTCGGTCTTTATTACCAGGGTGGGGAGGTTATCAAAACGCCCTCTGAAGAGGCAGTTTGGAGCGGCCTGCGTCCAGTATCACCTGACGGGCTGCCCTACATAGGTAAAAGCCCCGTTATGGAGAATGTGTTGTTCGGCACCGGCCACAGTATGATGGGAATAAGCCTGGCTCCCGCCACCGGAAGGATACTTTCAGATATCATAGGCAGGGGAAGTGCGGACCTGGACATCTCACTATACTCCCCGGGCCGTTTTTCGTGAAGGTCCGGACAGCCTTTTAATTAACGGCAAAATATAATGCATAAAAGCAGTTTGAGACATTACAAGGTTCTGTTTATTACTTTGTCTGCCCTGCAGCACTCACTTTTTATTTCGATTATTTAAAGACCCCAGGTTAATTTGCAGGCTTCCATACTCTCTAAACAGGGATCCTGCATCCTTATACAGCAGCTTCTGGCTTTCGGGTTTGTTTGACAAAGATGTTATAGGCTGAAGTTTTATATTTGCATGGTTCAATCATGTACTCTATAAACTGAATAGTAATGGCCTTACTTTATGAATTGAAAACAAACAAACATGCCTGGCCCGCCGGCCGAGCCTTCACTGCAAGCCTCCTGTTGTTTTTCATATTATCCGGCAGCATCGTTTCCGGAAAAACATACATGCATAAGATAGGCTACAGCCATGCCCACGATATGGAAATGCGCCTTGACTCTCTTTTTGCTGATTACAGTGATCCGGCCGGACCCGGAGTTGCCGTGGCCCTGGTTTACGAAAACGACCTTATATTAAGCAAGGGTTATGGCAGCGCCAACCTTGAATATGACATTGCAATTGATCCCTCCTCCACTATTTTTCATATTGCATCCGTTTCCAAGCAGTTTACGGTTTTTGCCGCCCTCCTTCTCGAGGAGTCAGGCAAACTCTCAATGCAGGACGATGTAAGAAAGTATATTGAGGAAATACCCGATTTTGGCGAAACCATCACCCTGAAACACCTTGCAGCCCATACCGGTGGGCTGAGAGACCAGTGGAACCTGCTTGGTCTGGCAGGCTGGCGCCTGGATGATGTGATTACCCTGGAGCATGTCATGAAGCTGGTAGAACATCAGCAGGCTCTGAACTTTAAACCTGGTGAAGAATACCTTTACTGTAATACCGGGTTCACCCTGCTGGCGGAAGTGGTGGCAAGGGTCAGCGGGCAGAGTTTCGCGGAGTTTACAAAAGAGTATATTTTTCAGCCTCTTGGTATGGAAAACACCCTGTTTTATGATGACCACCGCAAAATTGTACCTCAAAGGGCGTATTCCTATCATGCTGCCAATAATGAGTACAGGAAAAGCATCCTTAGCTATGCCAATGTGGGTGCTACCAGCCTGTTTACCACAGTTGAAGACCTGAGCATATGGGTCCGGAATTTTCACGACCCCCGGGCAGGCAGTGTGGAGATATTCGAAAAGATGAACACACAGGCTGCCCTGAATGATGGCAGTACTTTTGGTGGTGCCCTGGGGCAGTTTGTAAGCAATTACAGGGGAGTAAACCAGATAAGCCATGGTGGTGCCGATGCCGGTTACCGGACTTACCTTGCCCGGTTCCCCGATCACCATGCAGCCGTGATACTTTTCAGCAACTTTACCGGCTTTAATTCCAGGGATATGGCCATGAAGGTATCTGATATCCTTCTTGAGCAACATTTTACCGAACCCCTGGTGCCTGCAGCAGGGCTAAGCGGCTTCGGGGGTATGGACAGCCGTCAGCTGAAAAACCTAGCGGGAGCCTATTGGAACGATCAGAGAAAATATGCCGCAACTATAGAACTGGAGGATGATACACTCCGCTATCGTTCCGGCGGAACCCGCCATATCCTTGTTCCTTTTGACAAGGATGCATTTTATGTACCTGGAGACAGCCGTGAATTGATATTTAAATTCTCTTACCTGGAAGATGGGCCTGAAATGGTTATGACATCCAATAACGACATACCGGTTTTATACACTACATATTCTCCACGCAAATATAACGAGGATGAGCTGGCACAGTTTGCCGGCACCTATTACAGTGAAGAACTTGGCACAACTTATATCATGGAGGTCAGGGATGGCAGGCTGACTGCCAGCCACCGCCGTCACAGCGACATTAGCTTTGAGCCCCTGAAAACAAACACCTTTCAGGGAAACCAGTGGTACTTCAGGACTGTGGAGTTTGAACGCGATAATAACGGGGAGATTCCTGGCATGGGTGTTTCCAGCGTCAGGGTCAGGGACCTGTGGTTTGACAAACAGAGCGAATAGCCCGACATACAGTATGTGGATCACATAAGGTATGGCAAGTAATGACTTATACGGGTAAGACCCCCTGGGGAAAAAGGGAAACTCCCTGTCAATAATTTATGACCACAACCATACCGGATCATATACTAAAAGTATTTGTGTTTAAAAATTTAAGACCTGAGGGGCCTTTGCCTGGATACCTCCCCTTAAAACATGATTATTTATGGCCAGAAGGTGTCCGGTTACTGGTCTTTTGGCCCGATCTGCCCTGGAACCGGTAATTGCAGTTACTTTATTATCTTTTGCAAGAAGGATGTATAAAATCAATTCTCAAAAAAATATTAAAGCATATTTTTCACCATAATCGAACATTGCGTAATTTTTGCATATATTTTGGATTATAATCGAAGATGATCTTACGCCAATAATATTCAGACAAGCTCCAGAGGCCAGGATGTTTTCAGTGAGTCTTTAAGACCTTTTTAAAATTTCAAAAGAGATGAATATTAACCTGCGGCCCATAACGCCCAAAGACAGGGATTTCCTCAGGCAGATGCTCTACCTTTCTGTATTTGTACCACCCGGTGCTGCCCCTTATGATCGCTCTATTGTTCAGTTGCCTGAGATTTCAAAATATATTGATGGCTGGGGAACAAAAAAAGATGATTTCGGTATCATAGCCTGTATATCTGGTGTGCCGGCTGGCGCAGTCTGGGCAAGGCTGTTCGGTGAATCTGGTAAGGGGTTTGGTTTTGTAGATGACAAAACTCCTGAACTGGTAATTGCCATTATGGAGGGGTTCCGCAACAAAGGCCTGGGTAAAATGTTGATGGAGCAGTTCTTTCTTATGGCTATTGAGCGGGGTTACAGGAAAGTGTCATTAAGCGTGGATAAAATCAATCCGGCCTTCCGCTTTTATCAGAGACTGGGATTTGTCACTAAGGGAGGAACAGACCAATCACCCACCATGGTGAAGGTACTTATGTAAACCGCCGGCTTGGGGAAAGAGCCATCAGTATTGCCGTCCCTGCCATTAACACCATGCAAGCCGCCTGCAATGGCATGACACACAAGTAATCTGCCTGTTATGATTGATACGCGGTTTTTGCATGGGAGTTCTGCAACCAGTAAATGTTGTTTTTCAATGATTACTGAAACCTGCTGCATGCGGGTCCCTGGCAGGGGCCGGTTCTGCATTCCATCTGAACATCTTTCTTTGCCCTTCCGGGTTTGGCTTGCGGTTTTTCGGAACATTCACCCTTACATTCCGGGCAATAGGCAATATACTTCTGGCAGGGGCCAAATATGTAATCGTGGTATTCTTTCTTGATTTTCTTGTTGTCTTCAAAAACAAGGTCGCATTCGCGACACAAAAAGGTAGCCATCTCCGGGTTCTGTTTAATGGGTTAAACTACTTTTAGTTTAGGCAAAAGTACATCATAGGAAACCTGCTTCCAAATCTTTTAATATCTCATTTGAATTCCAGCAGCACTATTTGTCTCAAACACTCAGGATTTTAAATGGCACAGGTGTTCATTCTATAAAAAGGGAAACTACGCCTTCATCTCCATTAACAACTTCTGCTTCAAGTTTGTTGATAGCATACAACACCCTGTAAACCTGAACATACCAATGAGTTTTCATTCATTATCAACAATAAGTCCATAAATAGCTATACTCAGCATACAGGGTCAGGGGAAGGTCGATCAAACGTTCTGGTCCAGGCTTTATACCTGAAGCCATCGACAGTTACATGTAAACCTATTTTCCAAATCAATGGCACATCCCATAATTAATCTGATTTACAATTATAACAACCTAAAAAACTCATATTGTCTAATCTTAATACCTGGAAAGACAAAGAAGAAATCACTATCAGGCAAGAGAAAACCCAGAAAAGATTCA
This sequence comes from Bacteroidales bacterium, assembly GCA_003557805.1. GTDB lineage: Bacteria > Bacteroidota > Bacteroidia > Bacteroidales > UBA7960 > PUPG01. The sequence goes on from PWNY01000239.1 coordinate 6,884, forward strand.
GCTTCAAAACCATTGCTTCCGGGCTGCTGGACTTCTTTCTGGTGAACAGGGGTTTTTTTATACTATTAAACAGCTAACTATTGCGCCCGGGAGAACACTACGGGGATACCTGCAAACTGACAGAGAGATTGACGGGGTCTGCAAAGTAATTCTTTTTGATGGCAGGGCTATTTTTTTTTGTGTTCTTCCAGTTCACTCATTCAGCTTATGTAGAGGGATATCTTGAGCAAATGGAGGCTGAAGGATTCGATGATTTTGCCATTTATTTCCAGGTGTATTTCCTTGACCAGCTGAGCATCTGGTCGGCACTGGCCATTTTTTTGTTCGCCTGGTTAAGCCGCTTGTTTTACAGGAAACATGTCATGTATTACACCGACCATTTGGTCGTACAAACATACATCAATGCCCAGACGGCTTTTTATAGGCTTGTCCTGCTTCCATCTATTCTTCTCATAGGGAACACCGGTTATAGTGTATTGGAAATCCTGATTACCCTGATTTATTTATAAATGTTTCTCAACCTGATATTTACACAACCCGGATCTTATATTAATTAACACCCGGATCTTATATTAATTAACATTGTCTTTCTATTTATATGACTATTTTCAGGCTTGGTTTGCTTTTTTTATAACATTTAATAACTTTGGTGTTTGCATAAATGCATTTTTCTGCTTCAGTTTGGTTGTACTTCCTGCTGTCGCCTGTCCTTATTTTATTAATTAAATTTATTGAAAATGGAACGGATTATAACAGGAGTATTTGGCTTTGCCCTGCTCGGACTGGTTTTACTCTCTTTTTATGCCTGCGAGGATGATAACCCCAGTCCCTTTGGCGATGAAAACGTTTTCCTTGCCTTGCACCTCGATGGATCAAACATTGGTCCAGATTCTTACTTTTCATTGATGACAATAAATAATGGTACCGCTGAGTTTGAAAGGCTGCAGGATGTTTTTCCGAGCGGTACAAGGCACAACTGGTTGAATCGGGTAGATGCGGCAAATGGCGTTGTAGGAATATCCCTGCATGATGACCTTTGTCCTGCTACTCTTTCAGGGATGCTGACCCCACGGCGGGGGTTTTGGTTTGATATTTCCTCTGCCGAGGGTGATACCTTGCCGGTACTGCCGCCAAATTCACCCTGGGGAATTAGCAACACTGCCAACAGGTACAGCCTGATGGATGAAACCTCCATACAGGTCAGTGAAAGCGGTCATGTGTTTTATCTTTCCGGCTCTCATGAATATCACTGGGTAGACAGTTACAGGGAGGCAATGGTCAGGTACGATATAAATAATGGTGAACTGAAAAAGGCAGAATCTCCCAAGAGCTTTGTGCTTGGCCAGGAAGATGTCGGATCTCAGTATGACTTCTATAAATTTCAAAAACCTATATATCCATCTAAAGACGGAAGGTATGTCTATGGAGCCGTTCAGGCTTATGGAACATCAGGAGGCCAACTAATCTGGGGCCCCAAAATACTTTTTGAGTATGACTACAACGCTTCTTCATACAGAAGACTTGGAGATACCGGTGAAACGGGCGTTACTGTTTACGGCATTACAGCCGACAGATCTCAACTTTTATATTTCGGATCCGGTGAGAGGAAAAGGATAAACCTGGGAACCGGGCAAACTACAGTACTTAACAATATATCAGGTTCATATCTTAACAGGGCATGCTGGAACAATAGTGGGTTTGTCCGTGGGTCTAATTCAAAGGCAATTAGGTATGACAATATTATGGAGGACGTTCAGTTAGAGATACCGGCACCTGCAAACACATCTGCCCCCCAGTTTTCAGCTGACGGCAGTCGTGTATATTACCATTTCAGTTCGAGCAGCAAAAACTATCTGCTGGTCACCAGTGACCTCAGTACAGATGCAGTCACCGACACAGTAGCTGTATTACCGGATAATGTGCGTATTATGGTTTTACGGTAAACCATACCGAGCAAAGGTGGTTCACAGTACAAGTTTTGTTGTAATAGCTGGGCCAGTATTGTCCATATATTGCATTTACTGATAACGTTCATTATTGGGAGCTTTAACCATCAGGTTGGCAGAGTATATTCGATTTGTTTTTCTACCAGCTGGTTATGGTTGCTGGTATAATATTTAATTCCCTGATCAGGTTTGAATATTGCGAAGGCTGGGTGGATTCCGTTTCGGAAATATTCTCAGTACAGTATATTTTTCTCAAAGATTCCATGTACTTTTTAATAAAGTGTTAAAGCATAAGCTTTTATGCCCTGGTCATAAAACTATACGAAAAAAAAGTTACGTGGCGTACCAGGGGATCCAGATTTTTTCTTGGCATATTTTACGGAGTGGGGTTTTGCCCGTTTACCGAATGGCACCGGGATGTGCAGTATATTTAAGATCACCTGCCTGGGAAAATATACCGGCCGGCACTGCAGATTCAATTAACCTTTCTGGATGGCTAACCGCTCTGGTGATATCATTGTACCATAACATCAGCAGAAAAATGTTCCTTTCAGTTCGGGGCAAAGGCGGGCAAAATAATTAAACGGAAAGATGAAGTCTTTTTAATAACTGATGTTTCGCACTTGATTAAAACGTTGAAAATGAGGAAAGAATAATTAAAAAAAGCAGCATGATAACTTGGCTAATACGCTATTATATAGTATATTAGCTATGTCTACCAAAACATATTATCAAGCTGCACGGTAAAAATATCAAGTAGATTCCGGAATTAAAAACCGGTTTTGCCCCCGTGGTTTTCGTTTTGGTCTCCCTGCAATAGCCTTAACCAGTCAAAGCTAGAGTTACGGTTTTGGATGTATTCTTCCCATACTGATTAGTTTGCCTTTTGCGGGAGAAGGCAACATTCACCTTCAAACTGCAAGTGCCTTGTAAAGGCACACGCAGGCTGAAAATAATGTTTTTTACCGTTTAAACAGGCATCTCTTTTTTGAAATTGGATTGCTCAAAATACCTTTTTATCTTTGAATGTAGTATCAACAAATTTATACAAGATGAAGATACTTCTGATCTCACCCGCGGTTGATGCCGAAAAACGCACAAATAAATGGCTCATGATGCCACAACTTGCCTTGTACATTCTTGAAGGCTTAACTCCCCGCGGCCATGATGTTAAAGTTATTGAAGAAGAGTCAGGTTATGTTGACCCTGACCAGGAGTGCGATTTGGTCGGCATTAGCTGTATGACCGCCAATGCACCACGAGCTTATGAGCTTTGTGCAGCATTTAAAAAAAAAGGCAG
>PWNY01000413.1 GCA_003557805.1 Bacteroidales bacterium
CGGGGACGATGGCAGGATAAGGGTGTTCCCCAATCCCGCCAGGAATTATGTAAGTGTACAGTCTTCCCATGAGATCAGGGGTGTCAGCATGATTGACCTTGTAGGCAGGACTGTCCTTAATGCTGCCGGGGGAGTTGACGAGGTTCAGCTCAATGTTTCCGGCCTTCACCCGGGAATCTATTTCATAAGGATAGAAAGCAGCACGGGTGTTCACACAGAACGTATTCAGGTGGTGAGGTAGGATTATTAATCAGGGTTTTATTTCAGATTAAAAGGATTGCAATGCGAGAGGTTTTTTTGTTTACAAATTTCAAATTATCCGGAAAAAGAAAATATAAATATTCAGGTGTTGTCGCTGTACTGGCGTTTGCCTTTTTTGCTGTTTCATGCAGCCAGGAGCCTGAAACGCTATTTGGGGGCGATACACACAGCAGGGGTCTTTTCGAGCCTGTCAGGTTAAGGGGCGACACCGCTGTATTAAGTTTGTCGGACCACTTTCTATACCGGTGGGTAAGTTCGGTTGACTCTGTTACCGGGACAGACCGCCTGGAGTGTAAACTGGACGACAGATACAGGCTGAATATAGTTTCACGATCTAATTTTGTGCCGCTTTTGTCGGAGGTCAAAGTCTGGATAAAAGGAAAACCTTACAGTCTGTTGGTAAAAAGAGGCAATATTGAAAGGGTTGCGTTTATTTTTGACCCTCCGGGAGATACCCGCTACACCCGGGTTTCTGTTACCGGCGAGGTAACCGGTGAAAGCTCAGGTACTGTTCCGCTGAACATGATTGATGGGGTTTGGCAGACAATGCTGGAGCTGGAACACGGTACTTACAGGTACCGTTTGATAGCCAATGGCAGGGAGATAACTGATCCATCCAGGCCTTCCTTGGTTGACCCTGAAAGCGGAAGGGAGTATTCGCTGCTTGAGGTAGGTACAATAAACGAAAGCCTTAAGCCCTGGCTGATGACTTCCGGACAAAGGCGTGATGTTATTGATGTAAGCATTGAAAACAATGCTGAGGAGATATTCATATTGTGGGAAAACCACAGGCTGCCTGCTGAATATGTATCGGATATAAGTGAAGGGGTCTTCCGGTTCAGGGTTCCTCATGATGCAGCCACCTATGAGAACAGCACTGTCAGGATATGGGCATATAACCGTAACGGGATTTCAGACTGCCTTAAGATACCGTTAGATTATGGCAGAATAGAGGAGGATAATTAAAAACATAAAGATATGAGAACAAAAACTCTTAACCAACATTTTTCAACCTTGCAAAGGATCCTGATAACGGCCTTTGTTTTTTTGTTGATCCTGTCATGCGGGCAGCAGCCCGAAAAAGACGAAGATGCTGCTGTAAGGCCCGTTAGCAATGTTAACCACCCGGAGTGGAGTATAAGTGCAAACATTTACGAGGTAAATGTAAGGCAGTATACACCCGAAGGAACATTTGAAGCTTTCGCGCAGCATCTTGAACGCCTCCGGAATATGGGGACAGATATACTATGGTTCATGCCTTTACAGCCTATTGGAGAGGAGGAACGCAAGGGAGCTCTCGGCAGCTATTACTCTATCAGGGACTATACTGCCACGAACCCGGAATTCGGCACCATGGCTGAATTCAAGCAATTGGTTGACCAGGCCCACGAAATGGGAATGTATGTAATACTTGACTGGGTGGCGAACCACACTGCCTGGGATCATTACTGGACCATTAGCAATCCGGAATTTTATGAAACAGATGATGACGGCAATTTTTTCCCGCCGGTAGATGACTGGTCGGATGTCATTCAACTGGATTACGGAAATGAGGAACTCTGGGATGCCATGATAGAGGAGATGAGTTTTTGGGTAAGGGAGATCGGAATTGACGGCTTCAGGTGTGATGTTGCCTATATGGTGCCTGTTGAGTTCTGGAACAGGGCGAGGCAGGAGCTCGAACAGATCAGGCCGGTATTCATGCTTGCTGAAGCTGAGACACCTGAACTGCATGAACACGCATTCAATGCAGGTTACGGGTGGAGCCTTCACCATATGATGAACAGTGTGGCTCAGGGAGAGCTAGATGTCTCTGCTATAGATGAGTATTTCTTTGAGGATGATGCAGGAGGTTTCCCTTACGGGTCATACAAGATGTATTTTATTACCAACCATGATGAAAACTCCTGGGCGGGCACAGAGTTTGACCGTATGGGTGATGGTGTTGAAGCTTTTGCCGTTTTTACGGTAACCATACCCGGCACCGTGCTTGTATACTCCGGACAGGAGGCCGGCTTTAACCGCATGCTGGAGTTCTTTGAAAAGGATCAGATAGACTGGGGCGACTACAAATACCACGACTTTTATAAAAAGTTGCTGGGCCTCAAGTCAAACAACAAAGCACTAAGAAACGGTGACTTCGGAGGTGAGATGATCAGGGTCAACACCGACCAGGATGAGAAAGTTTTTTCATTTGTAAGGGAGAATGAAGGTCATAAGGTGTTTACAGTACTTAACCTTTCTGCCGAAAAC
>PWNY01000374.1 GCA_003557805.1 Bacteroidales bacterium
CATGACAGAGCTTCTCCGTCCAGCCCTTTATCAGGCAAGTCACAGTATAGAGAACCTGTGCTCTGACAGGGCACACGACAACTACGACGTTGTGGGGCCGGCATGCGAGTCCAGCGACATATTTGCAAGGGACATAGAGCTGCCAGGCGCTTCAAGGGGCGATCTGATAGCCATCAAGAGTTGCGGTGCTTATGTCCAGTCAATGAGCCTGAACTACAACCTCCGTTCACAGGCTGAGTCGGTGTTCTTCTATCCCCAGGCAGAAAACGGCCACCCAGGGCAAAAAGAACACAACCTGCAGGAGACCTTCTGATCCGGCGGCAGCAATGCTGACCATTCAAAAACATTCTACTTTTCCTGTAATCTTTACAGAACCTTTTGGGCAAGCTGGTGTTTAATCCTTTACTGAGGAGGGTAAATATTTTACTGCCTGTACAGGTCTTAATTATGTTTATCTTTGACCAATAGAATCAAAGAGTTAGGTTATGCGTATAACAAGGAGAAAGACCTTTAATGCCGGTCACCGGCTTTACAGGCCCGAATGGGATGATGAGAAGAACCTTGAGGTATTCGGCAGCTGCTCAAACCCAAACTGGCACGGGCATAACTATACACTTTTTGTAACTGTGGAGGGTCCCGTTGACCCGCATACTGGTTTTGTAATGAACCTTAAGTCATTAAGCAGGTTAATAGACAGTTTTGTCATATCCAAACTGGATCACAGGAACATAAACCTGGAGGTCGGTTTTATGAAGGGTAAAATAGCTTCTACCGAGAACCTTGCCGTTGGTATATGGGAGCAGCTGGAAAAACCGGTACGCGAACATGGTGCCAGGCTTTACTGCGTAAAGCTCTGGGAAACCGAAAACCATTATGTTGAATATTTTGGCGATAAGAAAAGTTAGTTAAGTGATTTTTTAAACCATTATATAAGTCAGAAGTCATGACATCAGAAATAAACAAGGACATGGTCATCGAGAACAAAATGGATGACTATGAGAAGATAGACCAGTACAATCCAAAAAAGATAAACGAACTTGCCGCCCATTACAAGAAGGTTCTTTCACTGGTAGGGGAGGACCCCGGCCGGGAAGGGCTTGAAAAAACACCTGAAAGGGTTGCCAAGGCCATGCAGTTCCTCACTCATGGATACGACCTTGACCCGGCAGAGATACTGCGTTCGGCAATGTTCAGGGAAGACTACAGGCAGATGGTGATAGTCAAGGACATTGAGATATACTCCATGTGCGAGCACCATATGCTCCCCTTTGTGGGCAAGGCCCATGTTGCCTATATACCGCGCGAGCATATCGTGGGCCTTAGCAAGATACCAAGGGTGGTAGATGCATATGCACGCCGCCTGCAGGTCCAGGAAAGACTAACCACGCAGATAAAGGAGTGCATACAAAGCACGCTGAACCCCCTGGGTGTAGCCGTGGTAATCGAGGCGCACCATTACTGCATGATGATGAGGGGAATACAAAAACAGAACTCGGTAACCACAACCAGTGATTTTACCGGTGCCTTCCTTACTGAGAAGACAAGGGCCGAGTTTATTCACCTTATCGGATCGCAGCTCCACTGATACTGATAAAATATTTAAATAAAACACATATTCTGGCAGCATTTTTGTGGTTTTTATCGTCTGTATAGTAAACCCAAAACCTTCCATAAAATGAAAAGCCAGATCATTTCATTTATAGCTTTTACCCTCGTTGTCACGCTGCTTGCCTGTGACAAGAACGATAACGGTGTCCAGCCAGATACCACCCCGGCCAGGATTGAGATATCGCAGCAGGGACTGCAGGTAATTGAGCAAAGCAATGATTTTGGTATTGACCTGTTTGTCAGTACGGCCTCAGCAGAGCAAAAGGAGAATATGATGATATCCCCTTTAAGTGCGAGTGCCGCACTTACCATGCTGCTGAACGGCTCGGACGGCGACACCTATACCCAGATAAGGGATATGCTCGGGTATGGCGAGGACATGGATATTGCCGGTATAAACCATGTATACAAAAGCCTTGTTACCCAGCTGCTCGAGGTTGACCCCCTGGTTACACTGGCAATAGCCAACGCAGTGTTCTACCGTGAGGATTTTGAGGTAAAAACCCCCTTTATCGGGGCCATGGATGAGGATTTTGATGCCCATATTGAGGCCCTTGATTTTACACACCCGGATGCCATTGATGTCATAAATGACTGGGCAAGCGATAACACAATGGGTAAGATACCTGAGGTAATTAATGAGATATCGGCAGATATGGTGATGTTTTTGATGAATGCCCTCTACTTCAAGGGGGACTGGACCTACCAGTTTGACAAGGACTACACCGTTGAGGCCCCATTTAATCTTGATGATGGCAGCTATATAGATGTTCCGACCATGACCGGTAATGTAAATACCAGGCGCTACTATGGTGAAGGCCTCAGGGCCGTTGAGCTTCCCTATGGCCGCACGAACTTCACCATAGTAGCGCCTGGTATTTACATTACCGGTCATGGTCGGAACA
>PWNY01000366.1 GCA_003557805.1 Bacteroidales bacterium
GTGTCAGCATGAAAATGCGTTCAGAAAGCGGGCAGAGCTTTTTGCTTGCCCTGCCTTCAGAGTTAGTTGAAATAGATTATACAGGAGCGGTGGTGTCAGGGTATGAAGATCCTGCTTTTCTGCTGGTTGAACCTGTGCAGGGTGAGACTATAAAGATTGATATTGAGCTTGCTTCGGCTGTTTACAGAAAATATTAAAAAATACATTTACATTTGTCCGGTTTTAAAAGCTAAGCTATGTCAAGGATAATCTTAGAGGGGATGGAGTTCTATGCATACCATGGCTGTTTCAAGGAGGAACAGCTTACAGGCAACCGTTTTTTAGTTGATCTGGAGATCGAAGTTGATACATCAAAAGCCGAGTTGTCCGATCAGCTAAAGGATACGGTGAACTACCAGGCAGTTTACCGGCAGGTCAGTATCGCAATGAAGGACAAAAGCCAACTGCTGGAACACCTGTCGCGCAGGATACTGGACAATATCGAATCGGAGTTTCCAGCGATATGGTATATAAAACTTAAGGTATCCAAGATGAACCCGCCAATGGGTGGGCAGATGAAATGTGTTAGCCTGGAAACTGAAAGAAGAACGGTGAAAGGCTAAAAACTCAGGTATGATCTCAATTCATATAATTCCATTGCTGGTGGCAATGTTCCTTGCCGTTAACATGGGCGGGAGCGGAACTGCACCCAGTTTTTCAGCTGCATACGGAGCTGACCTTATAAGAAGGGACCTGATACCCGGCCTGTTCGGGATATTTGTATTCTTTGGGGCGGTGATAGCTGGTCAAAAGGTTATACTCACGGTAGGGGGTGATATTTTGCCTGCAGAAACAGTTTCTATGACCCTGAGCATAATTGTGCTGGGTTCTGTGGGTATGGCAATGTTTTTTGCAAATATGCTGAGGGTGCCCCAGTCGACAAGCCAGGCAACAATATTTGCACTGGCTGGCCCTGCGATTTACCTGGATGTATTGCAAACGCAGCGCCTGGTTTTTGAGATCATCCCGACCTGGTTTATAACGCCAATTATAGCATTTGTCCTGGCATATGGCATAGGCAAATACCTTTATCAACCCCTTAAAGGAAGGATAAAACCCCTGCTGGCGGTTCTGCAGGGACATAAAGCCCTTAAGTATTTTGTTGTCGTTACCGCATGTTATGTTGCATTTGCAATAGGGTCTAACAATATGGCAAATGCAGCAGCACCTGTTCTTGCGATGGCTGTGAATATGCTGGAGGTGGAACCCGGCAGCCCCAATTTTATGATGCTGATGCTTTTGCTGGTATTTATGCTTGCTCCTATGTTCGGAATTGGCAGCTCATTGTTGGGAAGCCGCGTACTTGACACTACCGGCAAGGGAATATCCAGTTTCGGGCCTTTGGGTGCAAGCTATATTTCAATAATTACAGCTTCAATCCTGCTGGTCTCTTCCCTGTGGAAAGGCATACCGACTTCACTGGTGCAGATGAATACCGCAGCGATAATTGGACTGGGTATTGTTAAGAACGGACATTCGGAGGTTTTTAAAAATGCCCCTTTAAGGCGAATATTTATTATCTGGATAGTTTCCCCGCTTATAGCACTGCTGCTGTCTGTTTTGTTTACCTATGTTGCGGATTATTACGGATTTATATAATTTTGTTTTTGGGTCCGGCAGACGGATTCTTTGATACTTAAACAAAAAGCTGCTTGCATCTTTAAATGGAGGGAAAAGGACAGAACCAAAAACAGCAGGGCAGGAAAAAAAGCTGCCCCGCATGCGGTACGGACTTCCTGTGCCTTCACAATAAAGACTGCTGGTGCATGGACTATTCACTGACAGCTGAAACCCTTGCCTACCTCAGGCAGAACTACGATGACTGTATATGCCCGGCCTGCCTGTCACAGCACGGTTTGCCCAAGAATGACCCTCTGCGAGAGCAATCACGCAACTGAATCTTTTTTTTTCTTTACCATTGAAGGGAGTAACCCGAAAAATGTCCTGAAGGTTTTCGTAAAATATCCCGGATCACTAAATCCAACCATATAAGCTATCTCAGAAACATTTCCCGCATCCTTTTCCAATAGGTCCTTTGCCCTGTACATTTTTACAGACCTTATGAACTGTACTGCTGACTGGTTCAGGACAGCCTTGAGTTTCCTGTGTAACTGTGAATGGCTCATTCCGGCTGCTTTTGCAAGATCCTCAACCGTAAAACTTTCATTGTCAATATTATCTTCTACCAGTTTTAGTAATTTTTTAACAAATAAGCTATCCCTTGATGTCACTAAGATCTCCCCGGGCTTAATTACTGAATTATTCCCAAAGCTGTTGCGCAACTTCCTACGGTTATCTATAAGGTTCTTTACCCTGTGGTTCAACTCCTTTGAGCTGAATGGTTTTGTCAGATAATCATCAGCACCTGTTTCCAGGCCCTGGATCCTGTAATTCTGGTCTGTAAGTGCTGTAAGGATAATTACGGGAATATGGCTGGTCCTGAAATTTGTCTTTATGTTTTTTGTGTATTCA
>PWNY01000192.1 GCA_003557805.1 Bacteroidales bacterium
CACTAAGTTTCACGAAATGTAGCTTATACAATATAAGCATTTTGTGGTTTTTAGTGTCTTGGTGGCATAATCATATTTTATAAGTTTAGGAATAGGCTCATCAATCAGGATTATAAATATGAAAGAACAGCCGGGGGTAATTCATGTGGCGCTTCCAGCCATGAACGAAGCAGACTACCTGCCCGGGACCCTTGAATGTTTATGGAAACAAAGCTATCGTGGTTTTCACGTGTGGGTGTGCATGAACCAGCCTGATCACTGGTGGGATGATCTCGACAAAGTCCATATCTGCAAAAACAACCGCAAAACACTCGATTATTTAAGCGGTATTGAAAATGATCGCCTACATGTGATCGATCGCAGCAGCAAAGGCAAGGGTTGGAACGAGAAAGCTTATGGCGTGGGCCAGGCTCGCAAAGTCCTTATGGACAACATCAATCAATTTGCCCATGAAAACGACATCATCCTGAGTCTGGATGCCGATACTGCATTCCACGGTGAATACCTGGCCTCGGTTAAAAGCATTTTTACAAGGTATCCAAATGCTGTTGCGCTTTCAAATCCATATTATCACGAATTATCAGCTAATGAGAGGCTTGACCGCAGCATGCTTCGCTATGAGATATACATGCGGCATTATGCCACGAACATGTGGCGCATTGGCTCTCCATACAGCTTTACTGCTCTGGGTTCAGCCATTGCTTTGCCGGTTTGGGCATACAGGAAAATTGGCGGCATCACCGCCAAAAAGAGCGGCGAAGATTTTTACTTCCTGCAAAAGCTCAGGAAAACCGGCTGGATATGCAATTACAACTACGAAAAAGTTTATCCGGGCACGCGTTATTCCGACAGGGTCTTTTTTGGCACCGGACCCGCGCTGATCAAAGGCAGCAGCGGCGACTGGGAGAGTTATCCCATCTATGACCATAGTTTGTTTGATGAGGTAAAAGCCACCTACGGCCTTTTTCCACAGCTTTACCGCAAGCCCATCCAAACCCCCATGTCGGCATTCCTGGCGGCACAGTTTCGCGATCCTGATCCCTTCGCGGCCCTGCGTAAAAATGCCTCCAATGAAGAGCAATTCGTGGCCGCATGCTACCAGAAAATCGACGGGCTCAGGGTGTTGCAATTCCTGAAAAGCGAAACTAAAAAAGCCGCGCGAAATGATGAAGATGCACTGATGCATTTTTTCGAGACTTTTTATCCGCAAATTTTTGAAGGTAAGCCCGTTGGTGCTTCTAAAACCTTGCTTTCTGAAACTGTGATAGCTGAATTACAAGCACTTCAATTTGAAAATGCCAGCATAGAATTGCTAAACAATATCCGAAATCTTTTACAGGACATAGAAACCGCTTACCAGCAAGATGATTTGCCATGAATAAAGAAACCGGACGTCCGCTGCTCATAGTCATCACCGGGCCTACGGCCACCGGCAAGACCCGCCTGGCCGCCTGCGTGGCAGCAAAGCTCAACGGCGAAGTGATCAGTGCCGACTCACGGCAGGTTTATCGCGGTATGGACATCGGCTCGGGAAAAGACCTGGCGGATTACATTGTGGAGGACGTAAGGATTCCTTACCACCTGGTCGATATCGCCAATCCCGGCGAAGAATACAATGTGTATGCTTTCCAGAAGGATTTCGTAAACAGATATAATGACATCATAAAAAGGAACAAACAGCCAGTATTGTGCGGCGGAACAGGCCTTTACGTGGAAGCAGCCGTGAGTGGCTACAGGCTTTTAAAGGTGCCTGAGAATCAAAAGCTCCGTGATGAACTGTCAAAAAAAACCATGCCTGAAATGGTAGAAATGCTTGCCGGCATCAAAAAGATGCATAACATAACCGATACCACCGACAGGGCCCGATTGGTACGAGCCATTGAAATAGCAACATACGAAGCAGAGCACCGGGAGTTGATGATGGACTATCCCGTTTTTGATCACAAGCTGTTTGCCATTCATTTTGAGCGCAGCGTGCTACGCGAGCGCATCACGGCCAGGCTGAAGCAGCGGCTTGCAGAAGGAATGGTCGATGAAGTGAAACAACTGCTTCAGGGCGGCCTGGAACCCGCACAACTCATGTTTTACGGCCTCGAATACCGCTACCTAACAATGTATGTTAAGGGAGTCATCTCTTACGACGCAATGTTTGAAAAACTAAACACGGCCATTCACCAGTTTGCCAAAAGGCAAATGACTTGGTTCCGGCGCATGGAAAGAAAAGGGTTCAATATCCATTGGATCGATGGAAACAAGAACCTTGAAGCGAAAATCCATGAAGTTTTGATCACGCTTGAAAGCGAATAACGTGCCATTTTTATTTTATGAGGGCTTCTAAAAATTCGATTTTTCAAGGCTTGCGATTGAGCTAAAAGCGGAGTTTACTAAAGTAAATGAGAGCATTTTAGCGAAAGAGCGTATCGCAGAAAAAGCAATTTTTAGAAGTCCCGTTATAGCATATGGCTTAGAAGCGATATGATAAACCCAGGCCGAACAATTGC
>PWNY01000124.1 GCA_003557805.1 Bacteroidales bacterium
GTGTTTTTGTTTATGAAGATTTTCGCCCATAAATATTTCAGGCAGTTGCAACAAAAAATTCAACACAATGCATCACAAATCGACAATTATATTGAACAACGTGTTCGCATACTCGATACTGCGGCTAACATTGTGGGAAGAGCGGTTGAGTTAGACCGTGATGTAATGAAGTCTGTCGCAGAGCTTAGAAGTGGCGTACAACCGAACGAAGAAAACAGAAGTGAAATTGCCGAGCAATTAGACATGGCAATGCGTAGCATTAATGTCGCTGTTGAGGCTTATCCTGAATTAAAAGCGCATCATGCTCTGGCCGATGCCTTGCAACAAAACAATTACTTGCAAAAAGAAATCACGGCAGCCAGAGATTTTTATAACGATACGGTCTATCGCTGGAATGCGGACATTTTCGCCTGGCCGACAAAGATGATTGTGGCTGCGCGGGCCGGCTATACGACACGCATCCCTTTCACAGCACACCAAGCCATTAAAGACCGTGCTAAGGAAACATTCTTTTAAAGGTGTCGATGAGCCCATGCTCGAGGCGTTGGAATCGAGTCTTGCGTCAGGCTGGGCGAAGCCACCCCTTTTCCTTGGCTAAACAGGACTTTTTGAACGTCGATCCAGGATGTCCATGGTTCATGTTACTAGCCGATATAGACAAGACACAAAGAGAAACCTTGTAGATGTTCGCGTCACGATTCTTCGTGAACATCCATGACATGCAGTATGGAGAAAATGCACGCCGCATTTATCGTTTTATGAGAGGCATTAGAAAAAGAGATTGTGAAGGGTGGGTTTTATGAAGACATCGAAACCATACGATGTAAAAAAACTTGAAAAAGATGTTGAATCAGGTGATGCGGAGGCCATGGGTAAACTCGCATGGCTATATGCGAATGGCGTAGGCGTTAAACAAGATTTTGCGAAAGCTATTCGACTATACGAAAGCGCTGTGGCTCGTGAAAAAACCAACGCCATGGTCGATCTTGCAAACATGTACTTGAAAGGCGATGGTGTCCATCAGGATTATACGAAGGCAGTTGAACTGTTGGAAAAAGCCATCGTCCTCGGCAGCACGGATGCGATGGCTGTTCTTGCAGAAGTGTATGAGGATGGAAATGGTGTGGAGCAAGATGTTGAAAAAGCCTTTAAACTTTTACAAATGGCAGTTGACAAAGGGAATCATCATGCCGAGTACGGTCTATCGAAATATTACTATCATGGCGCCTTTGTTGAACAAGACTATGAAAAGGCTGCTGAACTCTTACAAAGCGCTTCCAATAAAGGATCGGCGGAGGCTATGGTGATCCTCGCCCGGATGTACTCGCAAGGCAAAGGCGTCAATCAAGATTATTTGAAGGCGGTTGAATTGTTAGAAGCGGCCATAGAACTTGACAGTGCTGATGCGATGTATTCTCTGGCGAGTTTTCACTTTCACGGATTAGGTGTTGAGCAAGACTATGAAAAGGCTACTGAACTTTTACAAAACGCTTCGGCCAAAGGGTCTTCGGATGCAATGAAGGTGCTTGCACAAATGTATGAAAAGGGACATGGAGTAGCACAAGACCATACGAAAGCTGCTGAACTATATGAAAGCGCTGCAAAGCATCAAAACATCGATGCCATGCTTGCTCTTGCGAATATGTACTTGAAAGGCGAAGGTGTCCATCAAGATTATGCAAAGATGGTTGAGTATTTGGAAAAAGCCATAGAACTCGGTAGTCCGGATGCGATGGTAGGACTCGGTATCCTTTACGAATATGGTTCAGGCGTACAAAAAGACATCGCAAAAGCCATTAGGCTGTATGGAATGGCTATTGAACGCGGCAGCGAGAGTGCAAAAGAGAGGCTTGCTTCATTGTACGAGAAGCTTCAAAAAAAACGGACAGGTATGAAGGACGTTGCATCAGACCTGACAAGCGACGGGTCGTTATGTGAATAAGCGCTCTCTATGCCCCGAATACCTGTTTCGAGACGGTCCATGGAATTGTCCAACATAGATTGAACACAAAGAGAAACCTTGTAGATGTACGTCGCACCATCATCGGTAAGTCTTCGTCATGAGTGGAAGAAGTAGTATCTTTACGATGACATGAAAATTGATCATCTGAACAACGACAAGGGGGAATTTGCATGTTTAAAGTGTTTGATGCCGATTTATTGAACATGAAAGGTTATGAAGCACTCAACGAATCGATCAAAGTGTGGGAAACCATCCAGCAAAACATGGTGACCGATGTCAGTGATGCAAAAGTGTTTTTACCGAATTACTTTTGGGTTGCCGATCCGGGGACTCCGGTTTTAGAACTGGTTCGGATTTTCAGTGAGAAACTTTTCCATATGGGGATCATGCCGTTTTCCAATTCACGCTTATCCATTGAATTTGTCTTGGAATATCAAAAAGACGAAGCGTTTTTTGGCGCTTTCCAACGTTTATACAATTTGCTTGAGCATGGCCTTTCACAATATGGTGAACCGTTCGCGGGTGTGTTGATGATTGA
>PWNY01000098.1 GCA_003557805.1 Bacteroidales bacterium
GCTTCGGTAAACCTGCCATAATCAACGTACTGCAAAGCTCCCCCGAAATGTCCAAGCCCTTCATAATAGTGGGTAAAAGCGACAGTACCATAGTTTATATCGTCAAAATAGTCCATGAAGTTCAAAGACAGATGGTTGAGCTGATCCTGGCTGAGAAGTGATGGAATTACAATAAACATACCAGGATCAGGTTCTGCTGCGGATATTGCATATCCCCCCAGTGCAGTTATCCTGGCGGTCTGGGGCAATGAAAGGAACTCATATACCCTTCCGCTTTGTCTTTGAGCACTGACATCAAAACACCAGGTTAGAGATACCAGCAGAACTATGACTATTACCCTTATTACCCTTATTTTCCTTATTACCCTTTTGTAAAACACAGGCAAATATCAGTTTATATATATACGCTAAAGGAAACGGAAAGTCTGCTGCTCTTATTTTACAGCAGCCAATCCCCTCACTTTATGGAAAAATCATTTAATTGCTCGTGTATCTCAATGACCTGCGGCAAAACAGCCCTGTTCCCGTCATTTACAATGACAAAGTCAGACATAGCCACCTTCCTTGCCTCCTCCATCTGTTTCGACTCACGTCTTAGAACATCCACGGGTTTAGTACCATCACGCCTGCAAACCCTTTTTATCCGTAACTCCCTGGGTGCAGTTACTGTTATGATCTTGTCAAACAGGGTGTTTTGACCGGTTTCAAAGAGGATTGCCGCCTCCTGTATAACATAGGAAACAGACTCCTGCCTGCCGGCCCAGCCTGAGAAGTCCTCCCTGACCAGTGGATGTATCAACTGGTTTAAGATTTCCAGTTTGTTATCATCGTTGAAAACGATAGCTGCCAGCTTTTCCCTGTCAACCCTACCGTCACTTCCAAAAACTGCATCCCCGAACTCCTCCCTGATCTTATCCCGTACCTGCGCATTTTCAAGGAAAGACCTTCCTTTTTCATCAGCACGGTATACAGGTATGCCCAGTTTTTCAAAAATCTTCCCGACCATGGTTTTTCCGCTTCCGATATTGCCGGTAAGTCCAACCTTGAGTATTGCTCCCATCCTTATCACTCCATAATTATATACTCTACATATTCAGGGCGGTGACTTATTATTCTTACAAAGGAAGGATGACTCTCCAGGTGCACTTGCAACCTCCCGTCATTATCAGTACCGGGACAGTTGACTACTGCCCTGAACATACCTTCACTTATTGTCCTGAAATCCCTGAATGATACCATGTAGTTAACAGTAACATGACCGGGAAATAGCCGCAGATCCTGCTCTTCAACACCTTCGGGGCAAACAACTTCAATTGGCAGCTGTATTGAAGCCTCGGTAAACTCCTCCACAGGCACCCTGACCCTTACCTGGTTTTCTTCCATCTCAAACGACTGAATGTTCGGTGGAGGTAACACCCTGAGCTGCCTGTCCGTCGTGCGTCTTAGGTTTTGAACCTCCCAGTGCTCGGTGTAAAGCGCTCTCAGGGTATCAAGAACTACTGCCGGCCCTGTCACATTGATACTGTCAGGTTCGATATTTATCTCACCGTACTGTTCATACCTGTTGCCAAATGAAATATCTGCCCTTAGAACTACGGGCAGAAGTTTATCCGCTGAAGGGGCCATTTCCAGGAAAACGGTATCGGGTCTTACCAGGCTGACCCTGGCCCTGCCCTCCATCGATTCTTCTATCCTTGTGGCAATATCACCTGATGTAATATAAGCAAGAGATTTTCCATTCTGCCTTATAACAGGCAGATCCTCGGTTCTGAAACGCAATAGTTCACGGGGCATGAAGAAACGGGCCCATATGAGCCTGATCCCTGCCGATTCGAGGGTAAAGGTAACCAATGAGTCACTTTGGGACACTCCCAGCTGGCCTTCAGGAGAACCGGCAAATCTTACCATCCTTGTGTAATCGGCCTGATTATCCTGTGAAAGCTTTGTAAACAACCAAAAGAGGGAACTGCAGATAAGGCATATTAAGAAAGTATATACCTTTCGCCGGGAGGCCGCCTCAGTTGGTGTTAAAACATCATTTTTACGCCATAGAAACTTAAAGTTCATTAACGTCGTTCTCCGAGCTGTTCTGATGCTCCTTCCATGGCAATGGCGGACTTTTCAACACGAAACTTTGTACCATCTTCCACTTCCAGGGTAAACGTACGCTCCTGCTCCTCCACAATCTTTCCATGTATGCCACCAATTGTAACAACCTTGTCACCCTTCTTGAGGCTTTCCCGGTACTTCCGCAACTGTTTCTGCTTCCGCATCTGGGGGCGGATAAAGAACAGGTAGAAAACCAGTATAATGAGTATAAGAGGCAAGAAAGCGCCCAAACCGCCACCACCATTTTCCGGTTGTGTCATCAAAATCACATGCATCAAATTCATTTGTAAGTATATTTGGTTATAAAATCAACAACTTCCGCAAGCAAAGTTAATAAATCATTCTGAAGCTTCATTACCATAACCGGAAGCATATTTATTTATTTTACTGTCTCTTACAAACTCTTCGACAAGCTTGTCAAGAATACCGTTCACAAAGATCTTGCTTTTGGGCGTGGAGTACATCTTGGAAAGCTCGATATATTCGTTAAGGCTTACCTTAACTGGTATTTCCGGGAACTTCAGTATCTCGGTAATGGCCATTTCCATTATTATCATATCCATCAGTGCGATCCTCTCAACGTCCCAGTTTCTGGTCTTGGCCGAAATTATCTTGTCAAACTCCTCCCTGTTCAGTATCGCTTTCCTGAAAAGTTCAATTGCAAACTCCCTGTCAGTGGGATCCTTGAACAGTTCCATCAGCTGAAGTTTGCCACCGTTTTCCTGGGCATTTTTTATGGTCCGGATCATCATCTTGTTCACCAGTTCCCAGTCGTCGATCCAGTAGATGCTTTTCTCCTCATAAAAAGCATGAAGCGGTTCAAATGTCATGACAGACTTCTTGATCATCTTTATAACGAAGCCGGTATCGGCTTCCAGGCTGTCATCACCGCTTTCAAGATATTCATTATAGTAGGGTTGCTGCTTGACCTGCTGCAACAGCTTCCTGACTATTTCCCTTTCACCCTGCCAGTTGATGCTCCTTTCTCCAGCTTTTTTTAAAAGCTGTTTATTACCTGATATCATGCCAAGACACCTGTTCTCCAAAAAGCGGGTATTGGGGTTCAGGTCCTCGCTAGTTGGAAGCCGCTTTGATTTGTTTTCTTCTATTACAGCTTCTTCCTGCTCAATAATCTCCTTAAGCAGCGTAAACTGGTAGAGGTACATATCATAAACCTTTTCCACACCGTGTAACATCTCCCTTTCACCCCTGCCAAGATCCTGGTTATGAGACTGGAGGTAAGCATACAGGCTTTGAAGGACCTTAACCCTTAAATGTCTTCTGTTAAGCATTGGTTCAGTTCAATTGTATTTAATGGCCGTTTTACAGGCAGAAAGAAATTTCCCCATGCAAAACAATGCAAAAGTAAGTTATTTTTTTTTCTATATTTGACCGCATTTATTAAATTTGTTCCTGTTCCGGAAGCGGACATTAGCTCTTTAATAAAAAATTGCCAGGGATTATTTTTGAACAGAAAGAAAACAGGAGATCTAAAATGGATGATTTTGGCACCAACGTTCCCAGAGATGATATTCATTCAAAAGCAGTAAGGGCAGGGAAACGGACCTACTTTTTTGATGTAAAATCAACGCGTTCAAACGAATTGTATCTTACCATAACCGAAAGTAAGAGGCGCTTCAACCAGCAAACGGGTAAGTTTTTCTACGAAAAGCACAAACTTTTCCTGTACCGTGAAGACTTTGAAAAATTCAGGGATGCCCTTGAGGAATCATACAGGGCAATCGATGAACTGCAGGGTGAAATAATCAGGGAAAAACCCGCTGAAGAAGGCCGGGCTGAAGAAGCCAAGGAAACAGGGGAAAAAGAAGAGAAAGAAGAAAAAAGCATCAGCTTCGAAGACCTTGACGACAAAGAGGATGACGACAAGGAGTCAAATGAGGGTGATGATACTGAAGAGGATAAAAAGTAGACCCGGACGGGACAACTTTTTCAACATCCTTTTGCGACGGGCACGGAGCTCCCTGGTTTTGCGGGTATAATGCTCCATCCTGTCAATTACCCTGTCCCTGTCGTGGCCTGTAATAACAGAATATTCCCCGGCCATCACCTTTATCATATCGGGAGTAGCACTCAAACGGGCAAAATTCTTCATCCTTGCCTCAAACCCGAGTTCTCTTCCTGTCTTCATTCTGTTCAGGTCAACCAGAAAGAATATGTAATTGCCTTGACCTTCATTTGATATCAGGGTATTGCCAGGGGAGTGATCAAGAAAGTTAACCCTGTTCTCATGCAGGTTGTGTGTAAACCTGGTAAACTTCCGGAGTATCTCTTCCCTGCCAGGATAATCAGGCCTCTCGATAAGTGTTCTGAAACTCAGATCCTCCCTGACCTGCATGCTTACAAAATAACTCCTGCCCAGCCCCCATAAACCTCTCTCTTCATAATATGCCACTGGTAACGGTGTGCCAATACCCCTTTTGACCAGGTAGCAGGCATGTTCGTATGACCGCCTCGCCTTTGACTTTCTTAGATATCTGTATACAAACCGGTTAACAGGATGGGCAATCTTGAAAGATTTTACATTTAGCCTCAGATCTCCAAACGAAATGTTTCTTACCTTGTTTCGCTCATCTGAGCCTACCCGGGTCCCAAGCTTATCAAACTTGTTTACCGCCAAACGGATCCTGTCAGCAATATGCCGGTGACCCGGGGAAATATGTTCATACAGCCTTCCGGTCATACCCATGCTTGCTTAATGCCCTTACCTCCTTTTTTTTCCGCTCTTAAAATCCCTGGCAGCTTTCCCTGCCCCCTTTTTACTATCCTGTTTCTGACCGGGTTTTATCCTTTTCTTCCCGGCCCTGAAAAAGGAAGGATGCCTGCCCTTAGCTCCCTTATATTCAGGGCCAGGACCAATATCCCCGGGCAGATCTGTCTTCTGTACCTCCCTGCCAATCAACCTCTCTATCATAGCAAACCTGCCATGTTCTGCAGGTCCTATAAAGGTGCATGCCTTACCATGTGAACCAGCCCTTGCAGTACGCCCGATGCGGTGCACATAATCTTCTGCATCATTAGGCACATCGAAGTTCACGACCAGGTCAATATCCTCAACATCTATACCCCTGGAAACGATGTCAGTTGCAACCAGTATCCTTACCTGCTTGCTGCGGAAACTATTCATCACCTTTTCCCTTTCTGCCTGTGATATATCAGAGTGGATCTCCTCAACCCCCATCATTTGCTTCCTGAGGTTCTTTGCCAGCTGGCGAACCCCCGTCTTGGTCTCGCCAAATACCAGGATGCTCTTCATTCTCTGATCCCTTACAAGGTGATCAAGCAGCAAAGGCTTCTGATTGTCATAAACAACATAGGCTTCCTGCCTTATTTTGTCAGGAGGAGTGGCAAGACCGATGTTCACCTCTGAAGGTTTTACAAGTATACGGCGGCTGAGCTCCCTTATCCTGGGAGGCATGGTGGCTGAGAACAACATAGTCTGCCTCTTTTCAGGAATGTATGATATTATCTTCATTATATCATCAAAGAAGCCCATATCGAGCATTCGGTCAGCCTCATCAAGGATAAGGAAATCCAGCCCGGTCATATCGGCATATCCCAGTACAAGATGACTTATCATCCTCCCGGGTGTGCACACAACGATCTCCACCCCCCTGGTCAGGGCGCGTTTTTCATTGTAAAAGGCTTCTCCACCGCCACCACCATATACAGCCAGCGAGCTCAGGCCGGTATAATACCCGAATCCCTCCGCCTGCTGCGCAACCTGTATTGCCAGCTCCCTTGTAGGAGTGATTACAAGTGCCCTTATCTTCTCCTGCCTTTTACCCGTATAAATACTGTTAATTACAGGAAGCAGGAATGCTGCTGTCTTTCCGGTACCGGTCTGCGAGCATGCTATAATATCCCTTCCTTTCATTATTTCCGGGATGACCTTTTTCTGAACCGTGGTGGGTTCATTATACTGCATCACCTCAATACCTTCGATTACCTGCGGATCGAATCCGAAAGACTTAAAGTCCAAAATATAATATTTTTATGTGTAACAATTAAACAAAAACGTCTGAGAGTATGCGGTCCATTTCCTCCTGCAGTTTCCGGGCAGCCGCACCCGCCTTTTCCGCATAATCCTCTCCTTCAGAAGCATATATTATACTTCTTGAACTGTTCACTATTATACCAACATCCTTGTTGATTGCCAGGCGGGAAATTTCCATGAGGCTGCCACCCTGTGCACCCACACCGGGTATAAGGATAAAATGGTCAGGAACTATGCGCCTTAACTGTTGCAATTCAGCTGTACGGGTTGCACCCACAACAAACATTGTATCAGATGCACTACCCCACCTGCTGGCTTTGTCAAGAACCAGCTCAAAAAGTCTTCTGCTTTTTTCCCCGGATAACTCCTCTTGCTCTACTTTAAGAACCTGGAAATCCATTGCCCCGGGATTTGAGGTAAGGGCCAGAATGATAGCCCATTTTCCGGGTATTGACAAGAATGGTCCCACGGAATCATACCCCATGTATGGATTAACGGTAATTGCATCAAAAGGAAGACGCCCCAGGAAGGTATCTGCATAATACCTTGAAGTGTTACCTATATCTGCACGCTTGGCATCGGCGATAATAAAGACAGGACCCCGGGGGTGCTCTGCCAGATAACTGGCTGTCTTCTCCATGCTTTCCCAGCCACTTTTCCCAAGGCACTCATAGAAAGCAGTGTTAATCTTATAGGCAACCGCATGATCTATGGTTGCGTCAATTATGTTCCGGTTGAACTCATACTGAGGATCTGTGCAGGAGTCACGCAAATGGGCAGGTATGCGTTCTAAATCGGTGTCAAGCCCCACACACAAAAAGGATCTCTTCCTGATTATCTGCTCCCTGATCTCCTCTCTGGTCATGGCAGTTGTTTTTTGTCCCCTGACGTAATTTAAGCGACCCCCTCTTTTAGCTTTTCTGCATTCTCTGCAACCTGCAGGGCATCAATTATATCACCTATATCCCCGTCCATAACCGCCTGAAGGTTGTAAAGGGTAAGGCCAATGCGGTGATCGGTCACCCTGCCCTGGGGGAAATTATAAGTGCGTATTTTGGCAGAACGGTCACCTGTCGACACCATCGTCTTTCTTTTGGAGGCTATCTCATCGAGATATTTTTTATACTCCATGTCAAATAACCTTGTCCTTAAAACATTCATTGCCTTGTCAAGGTTTTTTATCTGGGATTTCTGATCCTGGCAGGATACCACAATCCCTGTAGGTATATGGGTGAGCCTTACAGCAGAATAGGTAGTGTTGACAGACTGCCCCCCGGGGCCCGATGAACAAAAGGTCTCCTTCTTTATATCTGCGGGTTTTAGCTCAACATCAAATTCATCGGCTTCCGGAAGGACCGCTACCGTGGATGCGGAGGTATGAACCCTTCCCTGTGTCTCGGTCTGAGGTACCCTCTGCACCCTGTGCACACCTGATTCATACTTGAGGATACCGTATACACCCTCTCCGCTTACATTGAATATCACCTCCTTAAAACCACCGGAACTACCTTCGTTCATGTCTACCAGCTCTGTCTTCCAGCCTTTTGACTCACAAAACTTCGAATACATGCGGTAGAGATCACCGGCAAATATTGCTGCCTCGTCCCCGCCGGTTCCGGCTCTTATCTCAACGATGGCATTCTTGTCATCCTGGGGGTCCTTTGGGATAAGCAGCAGCCGTATCTCTTCTTCCAGCTTTTCCCTTCTTTCATTCAGGCTGTCAAGTTCAAGGCGGGCCATATCCCTGAATTCGGGATCCTTTTCATTGCCCAGCATCTCTTTTGCAGATTCGGTATTGTCAAGAATGTTCTTGTATTCGGAATAGGCTTCAACAATGGGTTCAAGATCCTTATACTCTTTATTCAGGCGAATGTAGCGCTTCATGTCGGCAATAACCTCTGGATCAGCTATAAGCTGGCCAACCTCTTCATGCCTTTCCTTGATCGCCTTCAGTTTTTCCAGCAACATGGTCAATAATTTTTAAGCCTGCAAAGATACAAAAAATACGGGTCAAAATCAGTAGTATACAAAAGTGCCCTGAGGTCCGGATATGGTCAACCTCTTTTTATCAGAGGGTTCGACATACCCGATGATCTTCGCCTGAAGATCAAAGCCGGAACAGATATCTGTAAGATCGGAAGCAGTCCTTTCATCAGTATAGAGTTCAAGCCTGTGACCCATATTAAACACCTGGTACATCTCTTTTGGCCCGGTGGCAGAGCTCTCTCTTATAAGATCAAAAAGGGGCGGCGGATCAAACAGGTTATCTTTTACTATGTGCAGCTGGTCAATAAAGTGCAGCACCTTGGTCTGCCCGCCCCCGCTGCAGTGTATCATCCCCTTTATTCTGTCCTTGTGATTGCGGAATATCTCCCTTACTACCGGTGCATATGTCCTTGTGGGACTAAGCACCAGGCGTCCTATATCAATGGGCAGTCCGGCAAGCTTGTCGGTAAGCCTTGCCTGGCCGGCATAAACCAGCTCCCTGTCAATGCTGCCATCAAAACTTTCAGGGTATTTTTCGGCATAATCCCTGTGAAAAAGGTCATGCCTTGCAGAGGTGAGACCATTGCTTCCGATCCCGCTGTTGTATATGTCCTCGTAAGTTGTCTTACCGAATGAGGCAAGACCTACAATTACCTGTCCGGGGCCAATACCACCGTTAGTTATCACCTCCTTCCTGGGTAAGCGTGCAGTTACAGTGGAATCTACAATCACTGTCCTGACAAGATCCCCCACATCGGCAGTTTCACCTCCAGTCAGGACCATTTCGATTCCGGCAGATCTCATTTTCTCCAGAAATGCCTCAGTACCCTGGATTATAGCACTCACTACCTCTCCAGGTATCAGTTTCCGGTTCCTGCCTATAGTTGATGAAACCAGCATGGAGTCAACAGCACCGGCGCAGAGCAGGTCATCAAGGTTCATTACAACGGCATCCTGGGCAATTCCTTCCCATACTGATATATCACCCGTTTCCTTCCAGTAAATGTATGCAAGCGAAGATTTTGTCCCGGCCCCGTCAGCATGCATTATGTTGCAGTAAGCAGGGTCGTTGCCAAGATAGTCCGGTATCACTTTACAGAAGGCATTCGGGAAAAGCCCCCGGTCAAGCCCCCGGATTGCCTTGTGAACATCTTCCTTTGAAGAGGAAACTCCCCTTTTGTCATATTTTCCATTCATTGGCCTCAGTCGGTTTCCCGGTCATTTTCATCATCCTCCTCCGGAGGTTCATAATCCTCCCTTATCACCCTGAACTCTGTCCTCCTGTTGAGCTGGTGGGCGATCTCCTGGTGCTCTTCATCTTCAAGACTGTTTATATACTCCTCTGTTAGTTCGGTCCCGGCCTCAAAAACAAAACCATCCCTTTCAAGCCTGGATTCAATGGTCCTTGGGCGGCGTTTCCCGTAACCTGCAGCCTCAAGCCTCTCCCTTTCTATTCCCTGTTCTGAAAGATAATCCACAACCTCCCTGGCACGTCTAAGTGATAAGGTATCATTATACTCATGTGTGCCCCTGGTGTCAGTGTGTGAAGCCAGCTCAATGACAATGTTTGGATTTTCTCTCATTGTCTGCACCAGGCCGTTGAGAGAGTCACGGAACTGTGTCTGCAGCTCCCAGCTGTCAAATTCATAGAGTATTTCAGGCAGCTCAATTGCCGTAACGGGTATTGGAGCAATGTATATATCCACAATTAACTCCCGGCTCCTTTCATAGGGCGAAGTTGATTCACTTTCACGACCTGAAAAATACCCGGTTTTGTTCACCAGTATCTCATAATCTGTATTTTCCCTTACCATTGTGTGGTCAAAAACATACCTGCCGTCACTGCCGGTCTCTGTCTGCCTGAGAGATCC
>PWNY01000059.1 GCA_003557805.1 Bacteroidales bacterium
AGTTTGTGAAAGAGGCAACCCGCGGTGAGGCCGCCACGGTGGAAGATTACCGCAGCCGTGTTAAGAGCCAGATCCAGAACTACTACGACCAGGTGTCGAATGACATGCTAAAGCAGGAGATAATGGAGCAGCTGGTAAGTTATGATCTCAGCGAGGGAATTGTGTACGGGTACGTAAGCTCAGATGAACTGCACCTGCTCAGGGAGATAGACAATAATTTCGAGGAGTTTTCCCGTAATCACAGCAGCGACCAGGTTGAGCTGTCGGTTACCGGAATCCCGGTAATGCTCAGAAGACTTGACGACAGCATTATAAAGAGCCAGACATACAGCCTGATACTGGCAATCTTTCTGGTAGTAATGATGACCAGTCTGCTGTTGGGCTCCCTGCGCCTTGGACTGTTGGCGATCATTCCGATTATTATAACCCTGGCGGTCCTCTTCGGCACCATGGGTCTGAGCGGAATACCCCTTGACATTGCCACAGTGCTCAGCGGAAGTGTTACCATTGGCATTGGGATCGACTATTCAGTGCATTTTATCAGCAGGTTCAGGGAGGGCCTCAGTATTGACAGGGCTGTCCGGATAAGCGGGAAGGCTATATTCATAAATATGATAGCCGTAACCGCCGGGTTCGCAATGCTCAGTCTTTCTAGCCTCGTACCGCTACAGAGGTTTGGCCTGCTTATCGCTGCAACAATGCTTACAGCCGGGCTTGCCACCCTGACGCTGCTGCCGCTTATGCTCACAAAAGGTGAAAAATAAAACATCTGTAACCCAAAATAGCACAAATATGAGAAACACCTACAGTTTTAAAAGCAGCATAAGTCCGGGATCGGTATTCACGGTTTTTGCCTTCCTTGCAGTCATGTGCAGCCTGCAGGAGATAATGGCGCAGGATGCAGCCGATGTACTCAGAAGAATGGATGATGTAGTGTTTGCCGGTGAGGACCAGACCTCCGGTATAAGGTTGATAATGACCGACAGAAGCGGCAATGAAAGGGTAAGAGAGGCAAAGGTGTGGCAGAAGGGAAGCAACAAGAGGCTTTTCCGGTTCACCTCCCCGGCTGCAGAGGCAGGAATTGCATTTCTTTCCCTGCCTGATGATGTAATGTACCTTTATATGCCGGCATACGGCAGGGAAAGGAGGATTGCAACCCATGTTCGGAACCAGAGTTTTGCCGGCACCGACTTCTCATACGAGGATCTTGAAGCCCTGAGGTATTCAGAAAGGTTTGAGGCCAGTATTGCAGAGGAAAAAGATAATCATTACATACTCAGACTGGTACCGCTTCCCGGTACTAGGAGTGATTATTCTGAAATAATCGTAACAATTAACCGGGAACACTATTATCCGGAGAGAATGAAGAGTTTCGACAGGGGCGGACAGGAGTACAAGATAGCAGATTACCGTTTTGAAAGAAAAGGGGATTACTGGACAACCACCGAGATCAGGATGACTAACCTGAAAAGGCAACACAGCACCCGCATGATATTTGATGATATTGAGTTTGACACAGGCCTGGATGATGATATATTTACGGTAAGGAATTTAACGAGGTATTGATACTAATCCTTAAATAAGCTGTTATGAAAGCTTTGATATATCTGGGTGCTTTATTGACTTTGGCCGGACAGCCAGCTTTGCTGGCACAAAGCAATCCGCTTATTTTCAGGGGCAGGGTTGAAACTGACAACAGACTGCTTTTAAGAGGTGAAAATGAGTGGGTGTGGAACGAGAACCGGCTTGACCTTGGTATTGAGAAAAGAGCAAACCCATTAAGAATATATGGCAATATCTGGCTGAGACACCTGGGCCCCTCAATTGTGGAAAGTTCGGCCGATCTTCAGGACAAAGGCAGGATCAACCCGATTGATGCAGATATCAGGGAGCTGTATGCTGAGGTGTATGGTTTTGTCTTCGATGAACTTGACCTGAGGATAGGGAGGCAGAGAATAGCGTGGGGTACAGCCGATATGTTCAACCCTACCGATAATCTTAACCCTTTTGACCTGGAAGATATACTGGATTTTGGCCGCAGGATGGGTTCAGATGCCATTGACCTTCAGTGGCATCTCAGCCACCAAAGCTCATTACAGCTTGTTTACATACCACGTTTCCAGCCTGCAAGCATGCCCCTGGGCCGGTTTTCAGATGTGTTGTCGGTCCGGGCAGCCCTGCCAGAAGTTCTGGCACAGGCAAAATACAGTGATGAAATAATACTGCCTAACAACAGTCTGTCACGGGCATCTTCCCTCGGGATGCGCTGGAGGGGTTTTGCCCTGAACACTGACTTTTCACTCAGCTATACTTATTCAAGGGATCCATTGCCCCTTCCCGCCAAAGTGAGCATAGACATAATATATGAATCAGATATGGCGGCAGGCAGGCCTGCCGTGCATGCAACACTGATATACCCCAGGCATCATATATTCGGCGCAGACCTCTCCGGCGCAATAAAAAGAGTGGGTGTATGGGCTGAGGCGGCACTTTTTTTACCGGAATCTGAGATAGTTGCACAGGTGGAGTTGCCGCCCCACCAGCTACCCTTTCCTGTTCAGGGCGAAGAAGTGGTCCTCAAAAAGCAGACTTATTTAAAATTCATTGCCGGGGCTGATTATACAACCACCGGGGGGAGCTATATCAATATGCAGTACCTCAGGGGTTTTATCCACGAAAGGGGCAGGGAACAGCTGGCCGATTACATCTTTTTTCAGTTAAACCGTCACCTGTTTCAAAACCGCCTGCTCATAAAGCCCCTGTCAGGAGGAGTATCGGTTTCTGACAGAAATTCCCCATTTAGAAACTATTCGGTATTCTATGCACCGGAAGTATCTTACCTTGGTGTTGACAACCTCGATATTGGCATAGGGGTATACCTGTTCGGAGGAAAGGGTGATGGCATCTTTAACAATCTTAAGGAGATGAATATGCTGCGATTAAGGCTTACGGCAAGTTTTTAGGCAAAAAAGATCTCACGCGAACATAAAAAATTGTAAACTTGCAACCGTATAACCGGCTGAAAGAGATATGAAAAACCAAAACAGCCTTCTTTTATTTATAATGCTGTTAATTGCCGTATCATGCGGAAACCTCAGGGATACTGATACCCCGCAGGGCGAGTTGAATGAATCGGAGATCCTGCTTGCCTACCTTGAAGAGAACGGTAACCTTATAAACAGCGCTTCTGTGCCCGCCCTGGTCGATGCAGACTATGTGGCCGGCATGCTCCATGGGAACAACATACACATTATCGACCTGCGCCCGGCCCGGGAGTACGCCGCAGGTCATATAGAACACAGTGTAAACATAGAGCCGGGAGCCATTCTTGAACATTTTGAGCAGCGAATTGAGCCAAACTCCTTCGAACTGATTGTCCTGGTATGCCAGAACGCCATGCTGAGTACATATGTCAACTCTGTTATGCTGCTGATGGGGTATGACAATGTGGTCAGTCTCCGGTACGGGCTAAGCAGCTGGGATCAAGAAATTGCAGGACGAAACTGGCTTGACGCAAGGAGCAGCCATCTTGAGGGCAGGCTCGAAACCAGCCCGGAATTCAAGAATCCTCCCGGGAGGCTGCCGGTTATCAATACGGGGGAGATAAGCGGTTACCGCATTCTGAGGGCAAGGGCAAAAGAGGTGCTTGCCATGGATACAGAAGAATTAAACAAGGGTATTGAAGATGTCATGGAAGAGCCTGACAGCTTCTATATAATTAATTACTGGCCACAGCATTTGTACAACAAAGGGCACCTGAGCAGTGCAATACAATACACCCCCAAGTCAGCCTTGCACAGCGACCAGTATATAAACACAATCCCGGCCAACCGGCCTGTAATCACGTATTGTTATACCGGCCACCACAGCGGATATGTAACTGCCTTTTTAAGGTTGCTGGGATATGATGCCTACAACCTGCCATATGGTGCAAATTCCTTCATCTACGATACTATGCAGTCTGAGATGGGAGGGTTCAGGAGTTTCACCACCGGCCACATACACGGGCTTCCGCTATCTGCCGATTAATGGTGGATGCTGGTTTTTTTTACTCAAAATCTATTAAGATGAACAAGAACCAAAGCAGTTACATGAATCCATATTTGGCGGGATTCCTGCTGGGTATGGTGCTCCTGGCATCCTTTGTGATAACGGGCAGGGGACTTGGCGCAAGCGGGGCTGCTAAAAGCCTTGTCCTCTCCGTTGTCGGATCATCGGCCCCTGAATATGCAAGCTCCAGCGCATTCTACGCCGACTTTTTTTCGGGCACCGGCCCCATGTCATCCTGGATTGTTTTCCTTACTGCAGGACTCATACTGGGAGGTTTCCTCAGCGGAGCACTGGGCAGCAGGCTGGGGTTCAAGACAGAACGCGGCCCCCGCATCAGGGTTGCAGCACGACTCTGGTTTGCACTGGCCGGCGGTTTGCTTTTCGGCCTCGGGGCACAGTTCGCAAGGGGATGTACCAGCGGGGCTGCACTTAGCGGGATGGCAGTGTTGTCGACAGGGGGAATGCTTACCATGGCAATGATATTCGGAACAGGCTACCTTATAGCATACTTTTTCAGAAAACTTTGGATCTAAACCCCTTTCAGGCATTACAATGGCACCACTTATACCACAAGGTATTATAAACCCGGAGCTAAACCTCATTTTTGCCCTAATGCTCGGTGTGGGGTTCGGATATGTTCTGGAGCAGGCGGGTCTCTCTTCGGCACAAAAACTTGCAGGGGTATTCTACGGCTATGATTTCGTTGTGCTGAGGGTATTCTTCACTGCAGGCATAACCGCAATGACAGGTCTGCTCTTTATGAATTACCTTGGGTGGATAGACATGGGTCTGGTCTATATCAACCCGACTTTCCTATATTCGGCAATTACCGGGGGGGCTATAATGGGGTTTGGCTTCATACTGGGGGGATATTGTCCGGGCACAGGCATCGTGGCAGCCGTAACCGGTAAGATAGATGCCATGTTATTTGTACTAGGTATCTTAATAGGGATCTTTATATTCGGCCATTTCTTCGAAGCTTTTGATGGGCTTTACACAGGGCACTTTCTGGGTAACATATTCGTGTACGACTCCATTGGCATCTCAAGGTCGTGGTTTGCGGTTCTGCTGATAGCTGTTGCCATTACAGCCTTCATAATAACCCAGATGATAGAAGACAGGGTAAACCGGGCCGAAGCATCCCTGATATCCAGCCGCCCATCTTACTTTATGCCATCTTTTCTGATACTGGCACTTGGCATTATTTACCTCTTCCTACCTCCAGAAAGGGCCAGCTCGTTCAGGGAGAAACCGCCAGAAAAGATATGGGAAAACGTTATTGCAGGAAAACATATGGTTTGCCCCCTGAAGGTAGGAAACCAGATAAAAAACGGTCAGGACCAACTGAAGCTGATAGATGTAAGGAGCCATGAGGAGTTCGGCGAATTTTCCCTGCCCGGGGCAGTGAACATACCGGTCGAGGAGGTTCTTAACAGCAGGTGGCGGGAGTTTTTCAGAAATGGAAAACGGGAAAAGGTGTTTTTCGGCAATGGTGCAGGAAAGGCAGCGGAGGCATACATTACCGCATCAAGGGCCGGTTATGAAAGGGTATTCATACTTGAGGGCGGGCTTAACCGTTTGTTTACAGAGGTTTTTACTGATGAAGGAATTTTTGATACAGATAATCGGAAACAAGCAAGGCAGTTCTTTCTGGATGGCGGAGTTAAAAGGTAGCAATATGAAGAATCAAACATTAAACAACAGTGCGATTATCTTCTTTGGGGTAATTATACTCGCCCTCTTTTTTAATTTCCTTACAGCCAGAAACTATAACAGAAGCAACCGCGAGGTTGCATCCCGGCTTGCCGATTCCAGATACTATGACTATGCAAGTCTGTATAGAGAACTGGAGGGAGACTTCCCTGGCGATGATTATCTGGTAATTGATCTGAGAAGCACCGGTGAATTCATAAAAGGGCACATTCCTGGCGCTGTGAATATACCTGCAGAAAAAATCCTTGAAAGAAAACTCAAAAAACTTACAGGTAAAAACAGTAAAATTTTGCTTTACGCAGTCAGTGAAGAGAAATCTGCAGGTGCACGGGTTCTTTTAATGGGGAAAGGCTATGACAACGTCAGTATAATCCCCGGAGGCTATTTGTCTGTCAGGGAGAGGGTGCTGGATGGATTTGACCCTTCGCATGCATTTTATAATGAAGACAAGGCAGCCTGGGAGTATCAGCGTTTTATGCCGCTGGGAAAAAGAACTGAGGCAGAAGAGGGGAGCCCGGAACCGGAAGTCCCCACACCAGTGATAGGCGGATGTTAGATGGCTATGACCTAAACTATATCCTTTTCGTCAAACCTGTCTTCGTCATCGCCTTCATTACTGGCATACTGTTCACTGAAGCGCTGTTTAAAATCATTATCCAGCGAAAAGAGCTTCTTCACGTCTTTAATGGCTTCATTGCTGTTCCCGTTTGAAAATGACAGTTCAGCCCTGGCCATATAAGCAAGGGTATTTTTTTTATCAAGTTTCAGGGCTATGTTCAGATATTCTCCGGCTTTTTTGACCTCCTTCATCAACAGTGCTGTAACCCCCTTGCCAAGCCAGGCACAGGCGCAGGACTTATCCAAATCAGCAGTTTTCCCGAAGCAGCGGCTGGCCTCTGAATACTCTTCCGTAACAAGGTAAAGACCGCCCATATCACACCATGCCTCTGCATTTTCAGGGTCAAGGGAGAGAACCTTCTCAAGATCCGCGAGAGCCTTGTCATACTGTTCATTGGAGCCATAAACGTGGGCCCGTGTATGGAAAATTTCGGGGTTTGAAGGTTCGGACTTCGCTAATTTGTTCAGGTCATCAATAGCCCCCTCATAATCGGCCATTCTGTAAAGTGAACAGGCCCTGCCGAAGAGTGCGGATCTGTCTTTCCCCGACTCAGTCGCTTCATTGAACAGGTCAAATGCCTTGTCATAGTCACCCTTGCCGAAACTGCCCCAGGCGCTTTTAATGTTTTTATCGCTTGCGGATCCGCTCTGTTTACTCATTGTATTACCAGGATTTTTCCAAATTCCTTGTCAAATATACATGTTTTTTAATCCCCCAACTATTGGAAGGAATAGAACAATTTTGTCCTATTTTTGTATATATCTGTAAGGGATGAATTAATTTACCCAACACTATTGATCCATGGACAGACTTTCTTATCTCAGCAGCCTTGATTCAGGCAAGCTTGAGGAGTTATACGGGGAGTATCTAAAAGACCCCGGCAGCATTGACCCCGGATGGAAAAAGTTCTTCGAGGGATTTGAGTTCGCACGTACCAGTTATTCTGATGAAGTTCCAGTTCATGGAGAAGGTGTAAAAACGGAATCAATACATAAAGAGTTCAGGGTTCTGGAGCTCATAAGGGCCTACAGGGAAAGGGGACATCTTTTTACAAAGACAAATCCCGTGCGTACCCGCCACAGGTATTATCCGACACTTGACCACCGTAATTTCGGCCTCACCGACGGGGATATGAATGAAGAGTTTCAGGCCGGAGAAGAGCTTGGTATAGGTAAGGCAGGCTTGAAAGAGATAATATCCCACCTCCAGGACACCTATTGCCAGAGCATCGGTGCAGAATACATGTATATAAGGTCGCCCGATCTGGTTGAATGGCTTAGGAAAAAGATGGAAGTGACAAAGAACACCCCTTCCTTCGATGACACGAAAAAAAGGCAGATCCTTAAAAAGCTTATAGAGGCAGTTGGTTTTGAGCAGTTCGTAAGGAAACGTTTTCCGGGGCAAAAGCGCTTTTCACTGGAAGGATGCGAGACACTTATACCTGCACTTGATGCAATTATTGAAAAGGGCGCGGCCCTCGGATTAAGGGAGCTGGTAATAGGGATGGCCCACCGGGGGCGTCTGAATGTGCTTGGCAACATCCTGAGAAAGCCATACAGCCAGATCTTCAGTGAATTTGAGGGCAAGGAGTATGCGGATGAGAGCCTGCTGGGTGACGTGAAATACCATCTGGGCTGCACACTGGAAAGCACAACCAGAAATGGCAGGAGCATAAACCTGAGTATAGCACCCAACCCAAGCCACCTCGAGGCGGTTGACCCGGTAGCCGAAGGTATATCCAGGGCAAAGGCCGACATTAAGCATAAAGGAGATTATGGACGGGTAGCTCCTATCCTGATCCATGGCGACGCTTCCCTTGCAGGGCAGGGCGTGGCCTATGAATTATTGCAGATGTCTCAGCTGCCCGCATACCATACCGGTGGAACCATACACCTTGTTATTAACAACCAGCTCGGTTTTACCACAAACTACCTCGACGGACGTTCAAGCACTTACTGCACCGATGTTGCAAAAACCATCCAGGCACCAATATTTCATGTCAATGGTGATGATGTCGAGGCTGTTGTTTATACCCTTGAGCTGGCGATGGAATTCCGCCAGAAATTTAAAAGGGATGTATTTGTTGACCTGCTTTCCTACCGTAAATATGGCCATAACGAAAGCGACGAACCCCGTTTTACCCAACCTGTACTATACAAGATAATAGAAAAACACCCTGACCCGGCTGCCATTTACAAGGAAAAACTTCTTGGCACAAGAATAATTGAGAAGAAGGGCCTCAGGGAGATTGAGGATGAGTTTAATTCTACACTGGAGAAGGAGCTTGCAAAAGGACGCAAGATTGAGAAGGGCAATATTGACCCCTTTTTGGAGAACACCTGGAAGAGCTTTTCAAATGCCGGCCCAGGAGAGCTGCTAATGCATACCGATACTTCTTTCGATATTCAGACACTACTGCAGCTTGCCGGGAAGTTAACAAGCCTGCCTGAGGGGAAGGGGTTCTTCCGGAAAACAACAAGGCTGATGCGGGAGAGGCAGAAAATGGTATTGGAGGACGGGAAGGCTGACTGGGCCATGGCCGAAACACTTGCTTATGCTTCTCTCCTGAGCGAAGGGATCCCGGTAAGGCTGTCAGGGCAGGACAGCGAAAGGGGAACATTCAGCCACAGGCATGCAGTGCTGAAAATTGAGGACTCCGAAGAGGAGTACATACCCCTGAACAATATCGGCAGGGATCTGCCAAAGTTTGAGATATACAACTCGCTGCTTTCAGAGTACGGAGCCCTGGGCTTTGAATACGGATACTCCATGGCAGGCCCCGGCAAACTGGTAATATGGGAGGCACAGTTCGGGGATTTTATAAACGGGGCCCAGATAATAATTGACCAGTTTTTCTCAAGTGCGGAAGAAAAATGGAAGGTCAAAAACGGTCTGGTTCTGTTTCTGCCCCATGGATATGAGGGGCAGGGACCGGAGCACTCAAGTGCACGCCTTGAGCGATTTCTTACCCTTTGTGCCGGCAATAATATGCAGGTGGCCAATTGTACCACTCCGGCAAACTTCTTTCACCTGCTCAGAAGGCAAATGAAAAGGCCCTTTAGAAAACCGCTGGTCATACTGACCCCGAAAAGCCTGCTTCGCCATCCTGAAGTGATATCTCCGGTTGATGAACTGGCATACGGCAGTTTCAGGCCAATGCTAGACGACACATCTGTAAAGCCGGAAAACGTCGAAAGAGTTATACTATGCTCAGGAAAGATATATTACGACCTTAATGAAAGGCGCAGGGAAAAGGGCTTCGAACAAACTGCCATACACAGGATAGAACAACTCTACCCTTTGCCTGAAGAGGATATAGCGGCACTAAGAAAGAAGTATCCTAAGGCTGTGCGCTGGCTCTGGGTGCAGGAAGAGCCACAGAACATGGGTGCGTGGCCGTTTATTTCTGGCAGGCTCAAAAATTTAAATATGAGCGTTATAGCAAGGCCCCCCAGTGCAAGTCCGGCAAGCGGTTCTAGCAAATTCCACCAAATGCAGCAAACCAAGATAGTTGAAAAGGCCTTTGAGGAATGCGACTGTGAAGATGTATGCCGCGAATGCCGGCAATTGTGCATCAGCCATCTGGCCGAAAAAAC
>PWNY01000404.1 GCA_003557805.1 Bacteroidales bacterium
CCCCCTTCTTAAGCACTTTTCCCACTGTCCTTGTTGCTGACAACAGCGGCCTTAGATCAGGCAGGTTATGCTGGTCAATGGGGGTGGGGACACCTACAACATGGAAGTTTGCATCTTTTAGGTCCGCTGGATCGCTGGTAAACTTAATGTCACAACCTTCGAAGTATTCCGGGGGCAGCTCCCTGCTGGGATCCCTGTGTTGCTGCATCATTTTTACCCTGTCAGCCTTTATGTCAAAACCCACTACCCTGAACCTTTTGGCAAATTCAAGTGCAATTGGAAGTCCGACATAACCCAGGCCTACAACCGATAATACCGCTTTTTTGTTTTTCAGGTTCTCAAAGATGTTGTCCAGGTTGCTTTCCATTTCAGTAAGGTATTTTATGAAGTTGTTTATTAATTAAAGCTGTTTATTAATTAAAGCTGTTTGTAAATTAAAGCTGTTTGTAAATTAAAGTTGTTTGTAAATTATAGGTTGTTTATAAATATTTCCATGCTATTGTTTTATTTATCAGGCTGGTCTATGCTGTATGAGACCCCAGCTTCCTTACATGGTTGTTTTCAAGGATATACTGCTCCCCGCTTTCGGGGCAGCTTGCAAGACCCCTGTCGCTGAATCGCAAACGGTGACCGTACTCACTCATCCACCCAATGTGTTTTGCCGGGTTGCCTACCACCAGCTCATAGGGCAGAACATCCCTGATCACCACGGCCCCTGCCCCAATAAATGAGTAGGCTCCTATCTCTATGCCGCATACGATGGTCGCATTGGCTCCAATGGTTGCACCCTGCCTTACGAAGGTGTCAACATACTGGTCACGCCTTACAATGGCGCTCCTGGGGTTTATTATATTGGTGAACACCATTGATGGGCCGAGGAAGACATCGTCCTCGCAGATTACACCTGTATAGATGGATACGTTGTTCTGCACCTTTACATTCCTGCCAAGTTTCACGCCAGGCGATACTACTACGTTCTGCCCGAAACTGCAGTTTTCCCCGATCTCGCAACCGGTCATTATGTGTGAAAAGTGCCAGATCCTGGTCCCCTTTCCAATTTTACACCCCTGGTCTATAACGGCTGTTTCATGGGCGAAATACCCCCTGTCTTCTTCTTTTTTGCTCATTTTTTACCTTTTGAAAAAGGACAATACATTTTCTGTTATATACTCCAGTTGTTCATTATCCAGTTCGGTATGCATGGGCAGGGAGATGACCCTTTTGCTCAGGTCCTCGGTTACAGGAAAATCCCCCTTTTTGTAACGGGGATCACTGTATGCCTTTTGCATATGCATCGGTACAGGGTAATATACCATTGCAGGGATACCCTTGTCCATTAAAAACTCCTGCAGGCCGAAGCGGTCAACATTGCCTGTCTTAAGTGTGTACTGATGGAAAACATGTGTTGAGAAGCTGCTCCTTACCGGTACCTGAATATTTTCCTCACCCTCAAATGCACTGTCGTAGTAGTCAGCGGCTTTACGCCTTGCACTGGCATATTCGTCAAGCCTGCGCAGCTTTATCCTGAGTATGGCTGCCTGTATTGAGTCCAGGCGGGAGTTCATACCTGTCTCATCATGATAATACCTTTTCTTCATCCCGTGGTTGACGATCATCCTGAGCTTGTCCGCGATACTGTCATCATTGGTAAACAGCGCACCCCCGTCTCCGTAGCAACCAAGGTTCTTCGAGGGGAAAAAGGAGGTGCACCCTATATCGCCCAGGGTGCCGGCCTTCTGCCTTCCTCCGTCACCGGATATATAATCTGCCCCTATTGCCTGGGCATTGTCCTCAATAACGTATATGCCCTTTTCCCTGGCAATTTCCAGTATCGGCTCCATATGAGCACACTGTCCGAAAAGGTGCACCGGCACAACTGCTTTTGTTCTGGGTCCTATGGCCTTTCTGAATGCTTCCGGGTCAATGTTGAAGGTGTCCGGGTCAACATCAACAAGCACCGGGGTTAGTCCCAACAGGGCTATTACCTCTACTGTTGCCACAAAGGTAAAAGAGGTGGTTATCACCTCATCTCCCGGTTTAAGGTCAAGTGCCATCATGCTCACCTGGAGCGCATCAGTTCCGTTTGCACAGGGTATTACATGTTTTACTCCCAGGTACTCCTCCAGCTCTTTCTGGAACTCTTTGACCTCCGGGCCATTAATATACTGGGTTGACCTTATTACGTCCAGAACGGCACTGTCCACTTCCGAACTGATCTTCTCATACTGCCTTTTCAGGTCGACCATCTGTATTTTTTCCATATTATTATCGGTATGTTTAAATTTTTTATATGATTCAAACGATCACAAAGATAAAAATTAATTATAGCCGGACGGGACCGGCAAACCATTTTTGAGAATCAAAAATCGAGTATATTTGCTCACCAGCAAACATGAATCGTAAATGCGTTTTTTGTACAATATTGGAATTGCTTTGTATGTGACAGGCATACGCATTGCGTCCCCCTTTTTGCCAAAGGCCCGTTTATGGATAAGGGGAAGAAGAAACTGGAAAAAGGCAATGAAGCAGGCCAGTGCAAACCTGCCATCAGGGAAGCATGTAATCTGGTTCCATTGTGCCTCCCTTGGGGAGTTTGAACAGGGCCGGCCCGTGATAGAGGCTTTCCGCTTAAGCTGTCCTGACTGGAGTATACTGCTTACCTTCTTTTCTCCCAGCGGTTATGAGGTACGCAAGGATTATCCGCATGCAGACCATGTTTTTTACCTGCCTGCCGATACACCTTCCAATGCAAGGGATTTTACAGATATATGGAGGCCGTCAGCAGCGGTATTCGTCAAATATGAGTACTGGCTGAACTTCTTTCATGAGCTTGGCGAAAAGGGCGTGCCTATATATGTGATCTCGGCTATCTTCAGGCAGGGGCAGCACTTTTTCAGCTTTTACGGCAAGTGGTTCACCAGGCGCATAAGCCGCGGAGTGAACTTTTTCGTGCAGGATGATGAATCTGTCAGGCTGCTCAAGGGGGTGGGGATAGATAATGCAGTGTGCAGCGGGGATACCCGCTTTGACAGGGTGTACCAGCTAAGGGATAATGCTGTGGATTTCCCCGCAATCAGTGATTTTGCCTCCGGCTCAAAGGTTTTGATCGCAGGCAGCACATGGAGGTGGGATGAGGAACTTCTTGCCGCCATGTATGAAAAATTTGCCGGCAGTATGAAACTGATTATTGCACCCCACGAGGTCCATCCTTCAGGTGTTGGCAGGCTTGAGTCGGATATCAGGGCCAGGCTCGGGGGCAGGGGGGAGGTTGTGAGGTTTTCAGAAATCAGGGGAAAGATACCGGAAAACACCCGGGCGATCATCATCGACCGCATTGGGATTCTTTCTGGGCTTTACCGATATGGCGACATTGCCTATATCGGGGGTGGCTTCGGGAAGGGAATACACAATATCCTGGAGCCTGCAAGTTTTGGGCTGCCGGTGATATTCGGGCCCAGGTACGGGAAGTTCGCGGAGGCCCGTGACCTTATAAAAAAGAGCGGTGCAGTGAGTATAGGTGGCCAGGAGGAGCTGGAATCAACCGTGGATACGCTGATAAATGACCAAAAGGAGCTGGACAGAAGATCAGGGATATGCAGCACTTATGTGGAGGGCAGGCGAGGTGCCACCGCAAGGATAATGGAGCAGCTGGGGCGGCTCTGCCGCAATGGCTGACACACTTTTTTTTCTTAAAAAAAGTTTTTATAACTTGCACACCATGGAGAACAGGGAATTTAAAAGGTTTAACCTTATGAGTTTTTTGGTGAAAGTGTTGGTGTCAACGTTTGCGGTTGTCATTACTGCTTACCTGCTGAGTGGTGTTGTGGTACCGGATTTTATGACAGCCCTGGTAGTTGCATTTGTTCTTGCAGTTCTGAACGCACTGCTTAAGCCCATACTAATAATACTGACCATTCCGGTCACGATAATGAGCCTGGGTTTGTTTTTGCTCGTGATAAATGCATTCATAATACAGATAACAGCCTATGTTGTCAGCGGCTTTGAAGTTAACAGCTTCTGGTGGGCCGTGCTCTTCAGCATAATCCTTTCAATTGTTACCTGGTTCCTTGAGTTGCCTGCCAGGTCAGGTCCGCCCGGGGGCAGAAGCCCGCACGATCCGCCCTACCAGGGGTTCTGATCACTTATCGAGAAGCTCCTAGAACAGTTTTTTGAACTTTTCCACTTTCGGCCTTATTACCATCTGGCAGTATGCCTGCTGTGGGTTCTTTTCAAAATAGTCGTGGTGGTATTCCTCCGCCTGGTAAAAACGCTCCAGCATTACGATCTCGGTGACAATCTTATTGTCCCATACATCCTCACTGTCAAGCCTTTGTTTTACCTGCTCAGCCGTCTGTAGCTGGTAATCGTCCCCGGCAAGTATTATGGACCTGTACTGTGGGCCAACGTCGGCTCCCTGGCGGTTGAGCGTGGTAGGGTCATGTACCCGGAAGAACACTTCCAGCAATTGTAAAAAAGATACCTCCCCGGGGTCATATTCAATATGTACTACCTCTGCGTGACCCGTATTGCCTGTTTTTACCTGTTCGTAGCTGGGGTTGTGAAGATGTCCTCCGGCATATCCCGGGGTTACGGACCTCACACCCCTGACCCTTGAAAAGACTGCATCCATGCACCAGAAGCATCCTCCCCCGAATGTGGTGTATTCAGTTTCCATGACACTTTTACCGTTGTATTTACCTGTCATCGCCATTGTGTTATCTTTTTGGTCCTGCCTGCCAGTCTCCCCGGCCTTTACATAATGGTTAGCGGCCGGCAGAGTGATCGCGGCAAAAACAAGAGCATTTATAAATAAATTCATCATGATATACAGATTTATCTGTATACCTAAACAATGACAGGGGAGTAATTGTTCTTTGGCACGGGTGATCTTACTGCATCATCTCCCTTACCAGGAAATGGTAGTCGCTCTCGCTGAGCTTATGGACACTTCCATTGACTTCATTGATCTTCATTACCTCCAGGAGTCTGGCAGGTGCTTTGTCTCCCGCTTCAATACCCGTACCGGATATTTTAACCGGGCTGCCCAATAGTGAAAAGAAGTCTGAAAAGTGTCTTATTGTTTGTGATGGGTCACTGCTGCCGAAAACCTCCCTGCCCAGGGTGGATATCCTCTCTGGTATCCTGCTCTCCTGGAGCTTCATCCATGCAGGGAATGCTATTGAAAGGCTTGCACCGTGGGGGATGTCCCATAAAACACTCAGGCAGTGGCCGATGGCGTGCACCCCCCAGTCACCGCTCTTTCTGCCTGTTGCTGTAAGGCCATTGAGTGCCATTGTTGCAGCAAACATTATCCTCGCGCGCAAGTCGTAATTGTCCGGCTCCCGGAGAAGGGCCGGGCCGTATTCCACTGCCTCCCTTATTATAGATACTATAAAGCGGTCAGTAAGGCTTGCCTCTCCCTCTCCGAACCACCCTTCAAGGCAGTGGGCTATAAGGTCTACCACCCCGTACGCGGTATGGTCGGCTGGAACACTAAGGGTAAAGGATGGATCAAGGAAGCTCTGCTTTGGGAACATAAGGGGGTGACCATAGCCGATCTTCTTTTGTTCCCTGTCGTTCTGAACTACGGCGAACATATTCATTTCAGAGCCGGTAGCAGCAAGGGTAAGCACTCCCAGTAAAGGCACTGATGCTTCCGGCTTTATCTTTCCGCTTGCCATTTCCCAGCAGGAATGTTCAGAAGGCATGCTTATGGAAATATACTTGGCACTGTCCAGCACGCTGCCACCACCAACGGCAATTATCATCTCAACCCCCTTTTCCCTTCCCAGCTCGGCTGCCTTCTCAACATCCTCAACCACGGGGTTTGGTTTGATGCCAGGGTATTCAAAAACTTCTATACCGGCCCCGGTAAGGCTTTTGATCACCTGGTCGTATTCCCCGCTTTTTTTTACTGATCCTTTGCCGTAAACAAGCAAGGCCTTTTTGCCGTATCCTGAGGCTGCCTTGCCCAGTTTTTGCGTGACACCTTTACCAAAATGCAATTTGACCGGGTTATACATAATAAAATTTTCCATGCTATCTGATATGTTTTCAAGAGTTCTTAATACACTTATATTACAAACCTACTATTTATTTCTATCAACATCAACTGCAAAGCTGCTGCCAGCAAGGGGGTGGGGTTCACATACCGTGTTTTTTTATATCTTTGCAACTGATCTGGGCATATTTACAGATTCAAATACGAAACCAAAGAAAAATTATTACTGCAGTATGAAAAAATCAAAAGGAACAATTGCGATTCTCACCGGTGGCGGTGATGTGCCTGGTCTTAACCCTGCAATCAGGGCTATTACCATTCGCGCTATACGTGAAAACTACAGGGTAATAGGTATCCGCAGGGGCTGGGCAGGCCTTACGGAGCTGATTCGCGATAAAAAGGCCGATAACAGCCAGAACTACAGGGAACTTTCTGAAGATATAGTGAACAAGGCAGGACGAACAGGAGGAACATTTCTGCATACCTCCCGTACCAGGCCCAGTCATATACCTGCAAAACATGTCCCCGAGCACCTGAAAGACAAATACAACTCAGAGATAAACGACCTTACCCCGGAGGTTCTCAAGAACATTGACTTCCTGGGTATTGATTACCTTATACCCATAGGGGGTGACGACACTCTGAGCTATAGTGTAAGAATGTACCAGGAGGGAGTGAAGGTGGTTGCCATACCCAAAACCATGGACAATGACGTTCCGGGGACTGACTATTGTATTGGCTTCAGCACATGCGTAACCCGTACCATACATTTGGCCAACCTTTTACGTACCTCTGCAGGTTCACATGAGAGGGTGCTGGTAATGGAGGTATTCGGTCGCTATGCAGGCTTTACCGCATTGCTTCCAACGATGGCAGGTGCTGCCAACCGTTGTGTAATTCCCGAGTACAAGTTCGACATAGAGCACCTTACAAAGCTTCTGGTCGAAGACAGGAAGAAGAACCCCAGCAACTACTCTGTTGTGCTGGTATCTGAGGGAGCCACCTTTGAGGGAGTGGACATGATGTTCCAGAGTACCGAAAAGGATATGTACGGGCATGCAAAACTCGGTGGTATTGGTGATGCAGTATCAGCCCGCATAAAGGAGATCAGCCCGAAATTCAACAACGGCAAGCGGGTGGAAACAATAAACCAGTACCTCGGTTATCTTGTCCGTTCGGGTGACCCTGATGCAATAGACAGCATCGTGCCGATGGCATATGGCAACCTGGCCCTTGACCTTATACTGAAGGGGATTCATGGACGTCTTGTTATACTTAAGAACGGCCGTTATGATAACATTCCGGTTGATATCGTTACCAGCACCAAAAAACTTATAAACGTAGAAAGGCACTACAACACAAACAGGCTTAGGCCGGTTTATGAATCCTTCATAGACAAGCCTTTGTTCCTTATATCGTAGCTTGAAAAGTTAGAACAAGCCCTGGCTAATTTTCCCTTTTTTGGGGAGCCAGGTCAGGGTAAGTAAATGCTTAAGAGTAAAAGTGAATACTGAAGAGTTAAAAAAAGGGCTGTCTGCAATCCAAACAGCCCTTTTAAATAATTCTAAACCGTATGGCCTATTCTTCTTCCTCCTGCTCAACCTGCAGCATTTGCTGTATCCTTTGCTGAAGCTCCGGGCTCTGCTGGTAAGCCGTCATTATCTCTTCGTACCTTTCAAGGGTTATGTCTTTTTCCTCAATTGCCTCAATAAGCACCTCTTCCAGCTCAACCTGAATACTCTCTATCTTTTCGAGAAGATCCAGAAAAACCTCCATTTCAGCCTCATCGGCCTCAATGTCCTCTAAAGGCAGCTGCTGTGCCTGCATGTTTATCTCGTTAAACCTCTGTACTGTCATATCCTCTTCCTCAATGATACCTATCATCTCTGCCTGTCCCTGTTGCTGTATTGCCATAACCTCAACTACGGCATCGGCAAAATTCTGAAGTTCCTCGTTACTGAACTCATCGGTATCAGCTTTTGCCGGCAATGCAAAAAGAAAGACAAAAACCATTGTCAGGGCTGTGACCATCCTGTTTTTCATTAAAAAATGCATAATTCTGTTTTTGGTTGTAAAATCTGTTAGTTTATACTCAAATGCAGAACAAATCTATAAAATATTATATGCCCGGCCAAAAGGCCTCCCACTATTTAACAATACTTATGAACCCGGAGCGCATGCTCAAATTTCTTATTTTTGTTTACAAAACAGGCTTGTTGTGGCAAAAAAGGAGACAAAACTCGTTGATACCCCCCTGATGAAGCAGTATTACGGCATCAAGGCCAAACACCCTGATGCGCTGCTGCTGTTCAGGGTAGGTGACTTTTACGAGACTTTCGGTGAGGACGCAATAAAAGCTGCTGAAATCCTTGGGATTGTTCTGACCAGGCGCGCAAACGGGGCTGCATCCTATGTGGAACTTGCCGGCTTTCCCTACCATGCAATCGATACCTACCTGCCAAAACTGGTAAAGGCAGGGGAGAGGGTTGCGATCTGCGAGCAGCTTGAAGACCCCAAAAAGGCAAAAAAGATCGTAAAAAGAGGGGTTACAGAACTTGTCACTCCCGGGGTTGCCTTCAGCGACAAGGTTCTGGATCACCGTGAGAACAACTTTCTTGCCGCCCTGCACCTTGGGGGTAACACTACCGGCATTGCACTGTTGGATGTTTCCACGGGTGAGTTTTTGGCCGACCAGGGGCGATCTGAATACATTGACAAGCTGCTGCAGAGTTTCCGTCCCAGTGAGGTGGTAGTACAGAAGAGACAGCTTGCAACACTTGAACAGAAGTTCCCGGGAAAGTACCACACCAGTTTCCTTGACGACTGGGCATTCACAAGGGAGTTTGCTGACGATATACTGTTGGGGCACTTCGGTACGGTATCATACAAGGGATTCGGCCTGGAAGAGATGAATGAGGGGATTATCGCGGCAGGTGCGGTGATGCAGTACCTGAAGGATACCCGACATGAGAAGCTTGGGCACATAAACAATATATCCCGTATTGACCAGAGCAGTTTCGTATGGCTGGACAGGTTTACCATACGTAACCTGGAGATACTTGAGCCGATAAACGAAGGGGGTTCCACCCTTAAGGATGTTCTAAGCCATACTGTTTCCCCCATGGGCAGCCGCCTGCTCAGAAGGTGGATAATATTGCCCCTTAAGG
Source organism: Bacteroidales bacterium (assembly GCA_003557805.1). GTDB lineage: Bacteria > Bacteroidota > Bacteroidia > Bacteroidales > UBA7960 > PUPG01. The sequence goes on from PWNY01000404.1 coordinate 9,169, forward strand.
ATAAGAAAAAGATCAATGAAAGGTATGATATTGTTGAGCACCTTCTTACAAACCAGGAGATGGCCGGAAGGCTGTCAGGGGAGTTAAAGCAGGCAGGAGACCTGGAAAGGCTGGTTTCAAGGGTGGCTGTCGGTAAGATAAATCCCAGGGAGTTGCAGCAGGTCAGAAGGGCACTTTCGTTAATAGAACCTGTAAGGGAGATGTGTATTAATAGCGGTTGCAGCCCCCTGGAAGGGATGGCCGCCGGGCTCGACCCCTGCGACGATATCCGGCAGCGCATCTCAAGGGAGTTAAAGGAAGACCCGCCTGCGGTACTTTCCAGGGGAGTGGTGATTGCCGACGGGGTTTCCGGGGAGTTGGACAGCCTGCGTGAGATTGCCCTGAGCGGAAAGGGTTATCTTGCTGAAATAAGACAGCGTGAGATTGAGCGCACCGGGATACCGTCGATAAAGATCTCGTTTAACCAGGTTTTCGGGTATTACCTGGAGGTGACAAACACACACAGGGATAAGGTGCCTGAGGAGTGGCAGAGGAAGCAGACCCTGACCAATGCAGAACGTTACATAACACCCGAGCTGAAGAAATACGAGGAAAAGATC
>PWNY01000048.1 GCA_003557805.1 Bacteroidales bacterium
ATATAGGCTCTGATTTTCTTCATAATTTAGGATCATTCTAATATTTTGCACGGGTGGAAGGAGTCGAACCCTCAACCAACGGTTTTGGAGACCGCTACTCTACCAATTGAGCTACACCCGTGTATAAGGCTTTCACCTGAAGCATCCGCCGTTGGTGAAAGCCTTTTATCTATAACAGGGGCGTTTAGTCAATTATTTCAGTTACCTGTCCGGCACCTACCGTACGGCCACCCTCGCGGATCGCAAAACGCAATCCTTTGTCCATCGCTACGTCAGCGATAAGGTCAACTGTTATTGTAAGGTTATCACCAGGCATTACCATTTCACGACCCTCAGGAAGATAGATCTCACCTGTAACATCCGTTGTACGGAAGAAGAACTGCGGACGGTATTTGTTTCCGAACGGAGTGTGACGTCCACCTTCCTCTTTCTTCAGTACATAAACCTCAGCCTTGAACCTCCTGTGAGGAGTCACCGAACCAGGCTTACAGATCACCATACCACGAGAGATGGCATCCTTGTCAATACCACGGAGCAGCAGACCTACGTTGTCACCTGCCTCACCACGGTCAAGTATCTTACGGAACATCTCAACACCTGTTACCACTGACTTGAGTTTCTCTGCACCCATACCGATTATGTCAACAGGGTCACCGCTGTTAATAACACCCGTTTCAATACGGCCGGTAGCAACGGTTCCACGTCCGGTTATCGAGAACACGTCCTCGACCGGCATAAGGAAATCCTTGTCAACATCACGCTGTGGCAACGGAATATGCTCGTCAACTGCATTCATCAGTTCAACGACCTTTTCAACCCATTTTGGCTCGTTATTAAGACCACCGAGGGCCGAACCCTGGATGACAGGAATATTGTCACCGTCAAACTCGTAAAACGAGAGCAGCTCACGAATCTCCATCTCAACAAGCTCAAGCAGCTCTTCGTCGTCTACAAGGTCAACCTTGTTCATAAATACAACAAGTGCAGGAACACCTACCTGACGTGCCAAAAGAATATGCTCGCGTGTCTGGGGCATAGGACCGTCTGTAGCGGCAACAACCAGAATGGCACCGTCCATCTGTGCAGCACCCGTAACCATATTCTTAACGTAGTCAGCGTGACCAGGACAGTCAACGTGCGCGTAGTGGCGGGATTCTGTCTGGTACTCTACGTGGGCTGTATTGATGGTAATACCTCTTTCCTTTTCCTCTGGTGCGTTGTCGATCGAGTCGAATGACCTGATCTCAGACCATCCTTTTTCTGCCAACACTTGTGTTATCGCAGCGGTGAGCGTGGTCTTCCCATGGTCAACGTGACCGATGGTACCAATATTCACGTGCGGTTTCGTGCGTTCAAATTTTGCTTTTGCCATATCTTACTGGTGTTTAAGTTTAATTAAAAGGGATTCAACTTATTATTTTTCCTTTTTTTTGCAGAGCCGATGACGGGAATTGAACCCGTGGCCTCTTCCTTACCAAGGAAACGCTCTACCCCTGAGCTACATCGGCAGGGACAAGGTTTTGAGCGGAAAACGGGACTCGAACCCGCCACCTACAGCTTGGAAGGCTGTCGCTCTACCAGATGAGCTATTTCCGCTTTTAAAGTGGGGGGGGAAGGATTCGAACCTCCGAAGGCGAAAGCCAACAGATTTACAGTCTGCCCCATTTGACCGCTCTGGAACCCCCCCAGAACAACTTTGTTTTTTGCCCGAGCCGATGGAGGGATTCGAACCCCCGGCCAGCTGATTACAAATCAGCTGCTCTGACCAACTGAGCTACATCGGCATCAACCTGAATGCAATAAAAAGCCCTGCAAAAAGGTCTGCAAATGTACAAAAGATTTGAAACCTACCAAAAATAAAAATACTTTTTTTAAAAAAGACAGGCACTTTTCTTATAGTCCCTTGAGCTTTTCCTTGTGTTTCTTGACTTGTGACTTAAGTGCACCTACTGCATTGTCAACTGCCTCCTCAAATGATTTTGCCTGTTTTTTCGCAAACAGGTCGTTACCCGGTATCATTACCCTTATCTCAGCAATCTTATTTTCATTATTTGATGCTGAATCCAGCTTCAAAGTCACATCACATCCGATGACACCATCAAAGAAAGTCTCTAGTTTGGCTGTTTTTTCCTTTATAAAATCTTCCAGTTTATAATCAGCCTTAAAATGCAATGAGCTAATTGTCACATCCATAATTAGTTTCCCTCCAGATTTTTCAGGCTCTCGGATGAGCCTGTTTATAAACATTCTTTATCTTTTCAGCTGTATTGTGAGTGTATATCTGCGTGGCCGACAGGCTCGCATGTCCAAGAAGTTCCTTTATTGCATTCAGTTCGGCCCCCCTTTCCAGCATATGGGTGGCGAAGGAATGCCTGAGAACGTGAGGGCTCTTCCTTGACCTGGTAGTAACCAGGCCAAGATAGTGGCCAACCTTACGGTAAACAAACAGTGGATAAAGCTTTTTTCCCTTGTCGGTCATAAAGACAGGATCAGTCTCCTTCCCACCGAACATTTTCCGCTTTTGCTCACAATATCTCCTGTAAGTGTCGCCCACACCCTCAAGAAGTGGTATGATCCTCTGTTTATTTCCCTTGCCGCTGACCTTCATCTGCATGCTGCCGGTATCAATGTCAGAATGCTTAAGACCGATAAGTTCCGAGAGCCTGATTCCAGTGGTATAAAACAGTTCGAGCATTAAAAGATCCCTTAATCCGGGGAAGTCATCGCCGAATGCAGTGTCCTCGAAAAGGGAGCCCAGCTTCGACTCATCAATGAATACCGGTAGCCGGCCTTCCTTTTTAACAGATGACACCTTTAGCATAGGGTTATGCTTCAGTACAGAATTCTTTAGCAGGAACCTGAAATATGAACTCAACACGGACAGCTTACGGTTAAGGCTGCTGCGGGCTATGCCGCTGCGGCTCAGATGCGCCAGCCAGGACCGGATCATTGCAGTGTCAGACTCATGCGGACTTTCCAGCCCGTAATACTCCTTCAAAAACAGCTCGAACTGCTGAAGGTCGTTTCTGTACGCCGTGATGGTATGGCCCGAATAACGCCTAACACTTCCAAGGTATTCCAGAAATTTGTCTGAATATTGGCCCATATGGAAATAAAAAGAAGAAACCCTTGCATTAAAGATATGCCAAAAAATCAGCAACCGCAAAAATTTCTTCTTAAAAAAGCTATATTGTAATGGTTCCTGCCTTGATAAAAAACTATGAATCCTGCTGGTCCCTGAGCTTTTGGATATAGATCGCCTTTAGCTTTTCCTCCCGCTTCTTTACGGACGGCTTTGTAAATTTCTGCCTGTCGCGCAATTCCCTTAAAACGCCAGTTTTCTCAAACTTGCGCTTCATCTTCTTAAGGACCCTGTCTATGTTTTCACCTTCTTTGATGGGAACAATGATCATACTTTTCCTCTTTTCTTTTTAAAGCTTGTTTTATTTACGGGCATATAACGCCTGCCCAAAAGCGGTTGCAAATTTACAAAGCTTTTTCCAATAAACAAAAAATTATCTGCACCAAAATAATAACAGAAAAACTACCTGCCGATCGATCTTTCCAGAAAGTTGGTCATATTCCTGTACAGGTGCAGCCTGGCAGGGCCTGTGAAGATACTGTGATCGTGGTCCGGGTATATCATCAGTTCAAAGTCCACGCCGGCCTCGATCAATGCATCGGTCATCTCCATTGTATTCTGGTAGTGCACATTATCATCGGCCGAACCGTGAACAAGCAAATAGCTGCCCCTTATTTTGTCAACGTGGTTTATTGGGGAGTTGTCATCATAGCCGTCCGGGTTCTCCTGGGGGGTACGCATATACCTCTCGGTATAGATCGTATCATAGAAACGCCAGCTGGTTACAGGTGCCACAGCTATGGCCGCACTGAAATAATCAGCCCCCTTTGCCAGACAGAGGGAAGAGAGATAACCGCCGTAACTCCAGCCGAAAATGGCTATCCTTGATGCGTCAATGAAATCCAGCGAACCAAGGTAACGGGCTGCCTCTATCTGATCTTCGGTTTCATACCTGCCCAGCTGCAAATAGGTCATTTTTCTGAACTCCTCCCCTCTGCCGCCTGTGCCCCGGTTATCAACCGTAACAACAACATAACCCATCTGTGCAAGCATCTGGAACCAGACACCGTTCATTGGGTTCCAGGAATCAACTACAGCCTGGTGCCCCGGCCCCCCGTACACATACATCAGCAGAGGGTACTCATTGGCTGGATCAAAACCGGGCGGACGGATCATCTGTGCATTAAGTGAGACGCCATCACTGGTAGTGAAACTGAAAAACTCAGGCTCGGTAAACCCGTGCGAATCAACCCTCTCCCTAAGCTCCTCATTGTTTTCAAGTATGCTTACCAGGCTGCCGTCAGATTCGTGTATACTGTAAACCGGAGGGCTCGAAGCAGTGCTGAACCTGTTGATAAAGTACCTGAACCCTTTACTGAAAGAGGGGCTGTGAGTCCCCTGTCCGCTTGTAAGCCTGGTTTTTCCGCTGCCATCCAGGTTCACCGAGTAAAGGTGGTTCGTAAGCGGTGACTCTTCCCGGGCCAGGTAATAAACCCTGCCTTCTTCTTCATCCACACCCAGGTAGGACTGTACATCAAAATTTCCCTGAGTCACTGCCCTGGTGTCACCGGATCTCATGTCGTAAATATAAATGTGTTTATAGCCGCTCATTTCACTTGTGATAATGAAGTGCCTTCCGTCCTCAAGGAATGTGAGGTCATCGGTAATATTTATGAACCACTGGTTTGTCTCTGTGTAAATAACCTCTGAATCTCCCGTGTCCGCCCCGGCAAGCAATATCTCCAGGTGGTTCTGGTGACGGTTCAGTCTCTGAAGCGAAAGCACTTCAGGGTCTTTGGTCCATGCAATTCGCGGAATATACTGGTCGGTTTCAGGGCCGGTGTCTACCTGGACGGTACGGCCGGTTTCCAGTTCAAAGATGTGAACAGTGACATGGGAGTTCTCTTCACCCGCCTTCGGGTACTTAAATCTGTACTCTTCGGGGTACAGCTCTCCGTATTTTAGCATAACGAACTCTCTTACATGGCTCTCATCAAAACGCAAATAAGCCAGGTAATTTCCGTCAGGCGACCATTCAAACCCCTTGGTAAGGTAGAACTCCTCCTCATAAACCCAGTCCGTTGTTCCATTTATAATTTCATTGTACCTGCCATCGGTTGTCACAGGATACTCAAGGCCGGACTCCAGCTCCCTGATGTAGATGTTGTTCTGCCTTACAAAAGCCACCTTGCTGCCATCCGGGGAAAAATCGGGCAGCCTCTGGGTGGTGCCTTCTGAAAGAGGGGTGAGTTCCTGTTTGCCGGTATCCCAGATGTAATATTCCGCCCTTCGTGACCGCCTGTAAATCGACTCCTGGTTAACCCCTACCAGCAGAAGGTCTTCCCCGGGGCCGAATGAATAGGTGTCAATGGTAAGCGGGTTGCCCTGCCCGTCCTCTATCAGTCCCTCTGTGCTGAATATCCTTTCCACGAACTCACCGGTATCGTAACGGTGCTTGTCAATGTTTGTGTTATCGGTTATAAGGGTGTAGTGGAGCCCGTCCTCCATTGACATTCCGCGGGTGATTGTCTGGGGGTTGAAATATCTTTCAATCCAAAGTTTTTCTAATGTTATTTCCTCTGTCTGGCCTGAAACTAATGTGGCTGAAAACAAAAAGAACAACAGCGTTACAAGTCTTATATGCTCTGGTTTCATAATTGTGATACTTTTTAATTAGGAAGGCAAATTTTTCTTTTTTAAAACCCCTGAATCAGGTAAACAACCCAATATATTAAAAACGGCCACATGTTAACAATGGTTATTCACTTTCTTCAGGTCCAAAGACCTTGTACTCAAAATACTCCATAATTGGATTGGCCAGAAGCTTTTTACATGCCGTTTCAACCTTTTGCTCTGCGTTAACCCTGTCAGGAGCCTCAACTTCAAGGGTTATATGCTTTCCTGCGCGCACATTGCTGATTTCGGGCAGGCCTATGTTCTTCATACTTGCGGTTATAGCTTTCCCCTGGGGGTCCAGCAGTGCCTTCAGGGGCATCACGGTGATCTCGGCGCGGTATTTCATTTCTGTTTATCTGGTTTAGTCATTTATACTGATTCTTGCAAAATTGTCAACGACCGACAAAATTATGTAAAAAATAAGGAAAAGGGGAGCAGCATGCAGCCCAAAAAATATCAGCAGCAGGATACAGCCGGCAAGGAATATATAACGTATGCGGTTCTCCCTCCATTTAAGGTTCTTTATCTTGAGTGAAAACATCCTTACAGGCGCAACCAGCAACCATGACAACAAAACAACGGTAAATATTATTAAGGCGGTCTCCCTGGTAAATGCTTCAAGCAGCAAATACAGTGTCCCTTCTCCGGGGGTGGTTCCAAGAACGAAAGGCAGGGATACAATGAGCAGCGCATTTGCAGGAGTGGGCAGGCCGGTGAACCAGCTTTTATCTTCCTTGTCGGCGCTGAAGCTTGCAAGCCTGAGGGCGGAGAAGGCTGTCAGGAGAAAGGCTGTATATGGCAAAACAAAAGCCATACCTGATTGGTTAACCTCATAAAGGCTGTTTCCAATGTAATAAAACATGACAACAGCCGGTGTGAACCCAAAACTGATAAGATCGGCCAGGGCATCAAGCTGCCTGCCTGTTTCTGAACCCGCACCAAGCAACCGTGCAATTGCACCGTCGAGGAAGTCAAGTACAGAGCACAGCAGAACAAGCAGTGCAGCAGTGTATAGGTCACCGCTGAATGCCAGTGCAGCAGCAATGCAGCCGGCCAGCAGGTTAATAAGGGTGATTGAGTTTGGGATCCATTTCATATGAACATCATTATAATAAAAGATGAATAGAACAGATTTCCAGCGAGCCCCTCTCAAGGAACAGGTATTTCGTGTCCTTGAGAGCGGCAAACCGATATCCGACAGGCGCTTCCTCTATTTTCACATAAAACTTTACGCCCTGTATGACTTCTTTGTCGAGCTCTGGTATATACCCACAGTTAACAAGATCGACAGGGTGGAGACCCTTGGCATTGATGAGGTACTGGATATTTACAGCTCCTCCTTCAATATATCCGACCTGCTGAAATAAACCCCACACTAAGGTGCCCTTTCAGGGTAGGGAGGCACGGGATGGATCTTTTGGTCATAATCCTCCATCAGTTCAAGTGCTTCCTGAATAGCACGGTTAAGCTGGTCATCAATTCCCTCGAACTCCCTGGCTGGATCGTTCTCAACATATATATCGGGATCCACTCCAACACCCTCAATTATCCATTCCTGCCCGTGTATGTCATAGGGGGCGAATTCCGGTTTGGAGAGGGTCGCGCCATCTATAAAGGGCAGTGAGCCCCTTATACCCACTACACCACCCCATGTTGTGGTGCCAATAAGAGGTCCAAGTCCCAGTTTTTTAAACTGATAAGGGAAAAGGTCCCCGTCAGAGGCAGAATATTTGTCAATAAGGCATACCTTTGGCCCAAGATGGATCTCCGAAGGTCTTGTTCCCGGGGCAGTGTTCCTTGACATCGAAAGCCCGGTAAGTTCACGGGAAAGACGCTCTATAAGCATCGGAGAGACATTACCGCCTCCATTGCCCCTTACATCAATTATCAATGCCTCCTTTCGCAACTGGGGATAGAAATGCTTCACAAACTCATTCAGTCCGCCCGGACCCATATCCGGTATGTGTATGTATCCCACGCGGCCATCAGTAGCCTCATCCACCTTCCTGATGTTTTCCTGTACCCAGTTGTAGTAGTACAGTTCAGCTTCATCACTCACCGGCACAACAATGACATCCCTGGCACCTTCTGCGGCTGGGGAACCGTTGACCCTGAGCTCCACCTGCTGGCCCCCGGTACCTATAAGGGAGGCATATATATTGTCCATCTCATCTGCAGGCTGCCCGTTAACCGCGATGATATAATCACCCTCACTTACATCCACCCCAAGTTCGGTTAGGGGAGAACGCCTGGAGGTGTTCCAGTTTTCGCCCCTGAGGATACGGTCTATCAGGTAGTAGCCGGATTCATGCCTGCTTAGTTCAGCACCCAGCAATCACATCGGTATCCTTTCAACATCGGGCACATCACCACCTCCGACATAGGCGTGCCCAACATTAAGCTCCCCTACAAGTTCACCCAGAATATAGGTGAGGTCAAGACGGTGGTTTACATGAGCTACCAGCGGGAAGTATTTCTCGCGCATTGCCTCCCAGTCGACACCGTGCATGTTCGGTGCATAGAAAAAGTCACGCATCTGCCTCCAGGTCTCATTGTATATCTGCTCCCATTCCTCCCTGAGGTTGACCCATACCTTCATGTTGGAGGTATCAATAAACTCATTGACACTGAATGGTGAACGGGGAATGTCAATAACAGAGTAACGCCCCCTGTGCGATACAAGCATCTTTGTTTTGCCGGCACTTACCTGGTAGCCGCCAATTTCCGCCAGGGATTTTTCCTTGCGATCATCCATGTTGAACATCATAAGGCTGGTGGAAGTTGCACCGAATGAGCGCTTCAGGTAATATATATTCCTGCCGACTGTGTTTATGGCACCGTAGGTAGATACATCGACCGGAAGTGCGGCAATGCGGTGTTTTATATTCTCCCTGTCTATCTCAATGCTCAGCTCTTCATCGCTGTTGCCTCCCCCGCTGCTGTCAGCTTCCTCGCCGACTATCTTCACTTCATCGTTTTCAGGCTCCAGGAAGGACGGCACATCCTCCCTGAGAGTTATAAAATATATCCTGCTCATATCAGTATAAGCATGGTTCCATTCTGTCCTGCTGTATATAGGGTTGAAATCACGGTTGGAAGAGAAGAAAAGGTAATTTCCACTGTCACAGAATGAAGGGGCCGAGGATGAATACCATCCGCTTGTTACGGGAAATCCTTCCTCATTTTCAGTACTGTAAATAAATACCCTTGAATAGTGCTCCACCTCAGGCCGCACGTAGGTAATCCACCTGCTGTCAGGAGACCAGCCATACTGTGTTATCTCTCCTGCCTCAGCCTGGTCGACAAGATTAACCTCCTTTGTCTCTATATCAACATACTGAAGCCTGAGCATTTTATCGGACCACATTATCTTGCCTGCATCTGGCGACCAGCTGATATTGTACTTGTAGGTATCAGCACCTGTTGTCAGCTGCACAGCCTCTCCCCTGCCGTCCTGGGGCCTTATATAGATCTCGTCCTCACCGCTCTCATCCGAGATGTAGGCAATATACCTGCCGTCAGGCGACCATGCAACACTGCGCTCATGAACCCCGGAGCTCTGGGTGAGGTTACGGCTAACACCGCTGCTTGCCGGCACACTCCAGACATCCCCCCTGGCACCGAAGGCAACCCTCCTGCCGTCAGGGCTCAGTGAAGCCGAACGTATCATCTCGGAAGCATCCTTTCTCTGTTCCCTGCTTAGTGCCATATCTTCGGCAAGCCTTATATTAACTCGCTGAACCACTTCGCTTTCAAGGTCAAAAAGGTAGATATATCCCCCGTTCTCAAATATCACCGCATCATCTCCCAGGGAGGGGAACTTTATGTCAAACTCCTCAAAATGCGTAAGTTTTCTTGTTAGTCCGGTATTCATATCGTACACAAAGAGGTTCATTCGCCCGTCACGGTCTGAAATAAAATAGACCATCTCTCCTACCCACA
>PWNY01000046.1 GCA_003557805.1 Bacteroidales bacterium
ATATTTGCTTTTTTAATGGAGTGTTTCAATACCATCTGCAGGCTCCTTCCACTGTACTTTTCTCCCCTGACCTGCCCTTCAAACAACCATTTTACCGGACGGTACGCTTTGTAATAATCACGCAGCATCCTGATCGTGTTTTCAGATATGGGCACCACCCTGTCTCTGCGGCCTTTTGACTGCCTGACGATCAAAAGGCCTCGCCGGCTCTCAATGTCTTTTGGCTTTAAGTTTAATAATTCACCTCTTCGAAGCCCGCATCCATAAATAAGGCTAAGCATGGTGCGGTGTTTTAGATTTCTGGTAACCTGTATCAACCTGGTTACCTCTTCTTTGCTCAATACATTAGGTAGTTTATGGCTTCTTCTTGGCCGCTCGATTTTTGATACTTCTATATTTCTGTTATGGACACAGCTGAAAAACAGTTTTAAACCACTGGCCACCTGGTTTTGATATGATGCTGAATAACCCTTTTTTACCAAACGGTGGTTATACTCAATCAAATCCTGTCTGGTAATATTTTTCGCCGCTTTATTAATGCATAACAAAAAGTGTCTTACCACTTCACTGTAGATCCTGATTGTGTTTTCACTGTATCGCCTGTGAATAAGATATTTCCTGAATTTTTCAATATCTGGGATAACCCGCGGCAGGCTGTTGTACTGTTGCATGATCTGGTTTGTAATTTTCATTATACTTTTTGTTTTTGGAGAGAAACAGAAAAATACAGATTACTGTTACCTGTTTTTATATGATAATGCCAAATGGAATATACCCGCCAGTAAACGGTAAGCACTTTTTGTTTCATTACCCCGGGAAAAATATGACGTAAAATTACGTCAGTTTAAAAATATGACGTATATTTGCGTCATATTTTAAACAGCAAAACAATGAAAGCTACTAAAGAAGCTTTAAATGAGTTCAATAAAGTACTTGCACAAACAGATAATCCGCAGGCAGGGATCCGTGTATTTTCCGAGGCAGGGTGCTGTGGTCCGGGTCTGCAACATTTGGTTGCTGAAGAAATGCCGCCTGGGGATAAACTAGTTTCCATAGGTGAGGTGAATTTCTTCGTGGAAGAAAAGGCCGAGGAGATGCTTAAAGGCGTCACCGTAGATTTCTGGGAAAAGGGATTTCGCCTCGATAGGGTTAAAAGGCCGGGTGGTTGTTGCTGACACCTGATATGTGAACTTAAACCAATAGATCATGAATGCTACCAAAGAATCCAAATTTGATGAGAAACTGATGCAGCGTGCCAAAATGTTCAAGGCCCTTGCTCATCCTGCCAGGCTTGCCATACTGCAATACCTGGCAAGTATCAGGACCTGCATAACCGGCGACATTGCCAGTGAGTTACCCTTAAGCCGCACAACCGTCAACCAGCACCTTAAGGAGCTGCGTGATGCCGGCCTTATTCAGGGCACAGTAGAGGGAGTGAAGACAAATTACTGCCTTAATCCAAAAGTAATATCTGCACTAAGAAAGGACACGGACGATTTCCTTGAAAGTATTGATATTAAAAAATCTTATTGTTAAAACATTTTAACTGAAAAACCAATGAAAATCCTGATCCTTTGTACCGGCAACTCATGCCGCAGCCAGATGGCCCACGGATTCCTGGAGTCCTTTGATGATCGCCTTGCAGTGAGTTCGGCAGGCACCGAAGCCTCCGGAAGGCTGAACGAAAAAGCAGTGAAGGCCATGAAAGAAACAGGCATAGACATAAGTCATCACACATCCGACCAGGTGGATGAATACCTGGGGGAGGAGTGGGACTATGTAATTACCGTATGCGGGGGCGCCAACGAAAACTGCCCTGCCTTCATGGGAAAGGTTAAAAAACGGCTGCACATCGGCTTTGATGACCCTACTTATGCCACCGGCACGGAAGAGTATGTGTGGAGCGAGTACATCAGGGTAAGGGATGAGATAAGGGAAGCTTTTTACAAATTGTATAAGGATGAAATTGAACCTGAATTATGAAAACAAAAGCCAGTATCAAAGATATAGTAAAGGAGAAATACGGCAGGATCGCACGAGGTTCTGAAAGTACAGCAGGCCCAACCAGTTGTTGCGGCCCCTCATCGGGTTGCTGCGGCCCTGACTATACCGTATTCAGTGAGAGCTATGATGGATTAAGCGGCTATCAGCCGGATGCAGACCTGGGCCTTGGTTGTGGTTTGCCAACAGAGTACTCGGGGCTGGAGCCCGGCCAGAGTGTGCTTGACCTTGGCAGCGGGGCAGGAAATGATTGTTTTGTGGCCAGGGCCATTGTCGGAGAAAACGGCAGGGTTACCGGCCTTGACTTCTCGGATGAGATGACAGAGAAAGCCAGGACAAATGCATTAAAACTTGGCTATGAAAATGTAGAGTTTGTCTCGGGTGATATAGAGGATATGCCTTTTAAGCAAGACAGCTTTGATGTGGTCATATCAAACTGTGTCCTGAACCTTGTACCTGACAAACACAGGGCTTTCACTGAGATAATGCGTGTTCTAAGGCCGGGGGGCCATTTCTGTGTTTCAGATGTGGTAATTAAGGGAAGAATGCCTGAGAAGCTTCGCGAGGATGCGGAGATGTATGCTGGTTGCGTATCAGGTGCCCTTGATCTTGATGAATACCTTGGTGCAGTTCAGGAGGCAGGATTTGTAAATATCAGGATCCATGACCAGCGGCTTATTGATCTGCCTGGGGAGTTATTAAAGAAATACCTCGGTGATAAGGAGCTGGATGAATTCCTGGTGAGCGGTACAGGAATACTCTCGGTAACAGTTAGTGCTGAAAAGCGATCTGTTTAATATGTCTTATCCTGAAATTGTGTTTATTCTTAAAATATGAATCTTTATGTCTGAAAATATCAAAAAAGCAGTCATTACTGATAAACCACGAAAAACAATCGGTCTGTTTGAAAAGTACCTTACCATCTGGGTCGCCCTGGGTATCCTTGCCGGAATCGCGATCGGGCACTTTATAGGCGATCATATTCAGGTAATATCAAGTCTTGAGATTGCACGGGTAAATATCCCCGTTGCAGTTCTGATATGGCTGATGATCTATCCTATGATGCTGCAGGTCGACTTTTCGAGCATCAAAAAGATAGGCAAAAAGCCCAGGGGGGTGGTGTGGACACTTATAATCAACTGGGCGATCAAGCCCTTTACCATGGCCTTCTTTGCCTGGATATTCTTCTCCAAATTATACGGAGCATGGATAGAGCCGGAACTGGCCGGTGAGTATATAGCCGGAGCAATCATACTCGGGGCTGCCCCCTGTACAGCAATGGTCTTTGTATGGTCCTACCTTACTGACGGGGATCCCAATTACACCCTGGTGCAGGTATCGGTTAACGACCTGATTGTCCTGGTGGCCTTCATACCGATAGTAGGTCTTTTGTTGGGCCTGACAGATGTTACCATACCTTACGATACTCTGGCAGCCAGCGTTGGGATATTTGTGGTAATTCCCCTGGTTGCAGGGGTAATAACACAGAGGTATCTTATACGGTTAAAAGGGAAGGAGTGGTTCAAGAAATCCTTCCTCCCAAAACTAAAACCAGTAAGTATAATAGCCCTTCTGGTTACACTTGTTTTACTGTTCGCATTTCAGGGTCAGAACATCCTGAATAACCCGCTGATAATCCTTTTGGCAGCTGTTCCGCTTGTAATTCAGACCTATTTTATCTTTTTCCTGGCGTGGTTCGGGGGCAAAAAACTGAAACTGCCCCACAATGTGTGTGCACCCGCATCAATGATTGGGGCGAGCAACTTCTTTGAGCTGGCAGTCGCTGTTGCGATTGCCCTGTTCGGCCTGCAGTCGCCTGCCGCACTTGTAACCGTTGTTGGTGTGCTGGTAGAGGTTCCGGTAATGCTCTCACTGGTGGCATTTGCCAACCATAAGAAGTATTGATAGTACCATCATTTTTTTTTGAATATAACCCCTCTGCTTTTGTTATGAATACATCTTAATTGCCCGCCAGCGGAACAATCCTGAACCCATATGAATACTCATCTTCATCCAGCCAGTATTCTGGCAGAGGATGTGCTCCCCAGCTGTTATCTCCACCCAGGCCCGACTGGCGGTAGTCCACCCTTACCAGGGTAAGATCCCGGTCAGGAACATCAATGGTATGGCGGTTGCGGGTCTCTTCTCCCTCCCTGTGCCAGCCGTCGGTGCGGCCGGGAGATTCAAAATCCCTCATTAGCTGATGATAGGCCGATGCTTCAAGCAGCTGCAGGCCCTCAAAACGAAGCCCCATACCTTCTGCGTTGGTAATCGACATCCACCTGACATCCGTTTTGTTACCATTTTCCTGCGGCCTGATATATGGGAAGTACTGTTCCGCCACCAATCCTGAATACAGATCCACAAAAGCACTTGTTTTACGGTCCCAGTATGACTCATGCGGTCCCCTGCCGAACCAGCTCATGTTTTCAAACTCCCTTGGCATAATAAGGTTCATGCCAAAGCGCAGCATCCTGGGCAGCTGGTCACTGACAGACCGGTAGTGGTTCTCAACTGTGATGGTACCTGAACCGTCAACCAGGTAGTTGCTGGTATATGTCGCAATTATCTCCTCATATTCCTTATCCATCAGGTCAAAATAAAAAGTAATACTGGTACCATGGTCAGATTCATTGAGCCCGGTCTCCCTTAGCCTTCTTCTTTCTCCTGCCTCCCTCCAAACAGCTGCCCATATGTGGGTGTTATTGCCGAAGTCATTGTCGTTTGGTGGCCTCCAGAAAGAAGGTTCAGGACCCTGCAACAATGTCTCCATTCCTTCAACCTTAAGAGATCGTATCATGCCCATATTGGTATCAAATACAATATCAATGCCGTTGGCCGACATCAGGATGGTGCCATTGTCCTCTGTTTCAACAACCGGAGCACTGGCTGCTGTTACCACATCCTCCTCTTCCAGGTACCATAGTAATGCTATCTGTTCTGCGGCTAGCTGTGTCCCTGCCCTGACCAGACCGTCATCCTCCTTCAGCCTTGCATGCAGGTGCAAAAAGTACTCGACCCCGGGCCGGGGCTCAATAGGTATATCAAGCTTGTATGACTTCCTTTCCCCGGGTAACAGGTCAACATCCTCTATGATTGTTTCATATATCAGTGTTCCGTTCCCTTTTACCTGGTAAGAGAAATTAAAATCCGACAAATGCCTGAAGGCGTATTTGTTCTCAATGATTATTTCACCGTCTTCTAAATTTCCGGGTTCAAATCCGATATACTGGTATACCTTTTTTACCTCCTGCATTGCTGGTTGCGGGGTTCTGTCCGGTAATACCACACCGTTGATGCAGAAATTCCCGGAGTTTTGTACGGTATCGGGTTCAAAGTCACCGCCGTATGCCCAGTACCAGCCCCCTTCACCATCTTCTTTCCTCAGTCCCTGGTCCACCCAGTCCCATATAAAGCCACCCTGGAGGTGTTCATACTGTTCAATCACATCCCAGTAATCCTGAAAGTTCCCGAGGCTGTTACCCATTGCATGGGAGTATTCGCATAGTATCAGGGGTTTGTCCGGGTTGCTCTGTGCATACCTTTCCAGACCGTCGATACGCATGTACATCGGTGCCATTATATCGGTATTCCAGCCCCCGTGGGCCTGCTCGTATATAACCGGCCTTGTCGGATCGGCAGCCTTGAGATATTCATAGGTAGCATAGAAGTTTACTCCATTACCCGCCTCATTACCCATTGACCATATGATCACGGAGGGCTGGTTCTTATCCCTTTCGAACATATTGCGTGCCCTGTAAAGGTGCGAATCCATCCACAGGGAATCCTTTGCAAGGGATTCATCACCGTAGCCCATTCCGTGGCTCTCAATATTTGCCTCATCTATCACGTATAGCCCGTAACGGTTGCACAGTTCGTACCAGCGCTCCGGCTGGGGGTAGTGCGAGGTCCTAACGGCGTTGATATTATGCGACTTCATGGTCTTTATATCCAGGAGCATAGTTGCCTCATCCACGACGTGGCCTGTTTCCGGATGGTGCTCGTGAAGGTTCACTCCCTTAAGGTAGACATACTGCCCGTTTACAAGGAACAGGCCATCCTTTATCTCGATGGTTCTGAAACCTACATCCTGCTGTATGGTCTCGATAAGCTGCCCGTTTTCCTCAAGAAGTGACAGGGAAAGGCGGTATAGGCTAGGCTGCTCCGCACTCCATGGCTTAACATCGTTTAAAATATCTCTAAAGGAGTATATGGTGCCCTCTTCACCTGGGCGGATATCCCTTTCAAAACTCAGTACTTCTTCATTTCCCTTGTAAAGTGTAGCTGTAATAATATTTGCAGCGCTGTAACCCGCGGGCACTTTCAGTTCAAGCTCCATATCAAGGATCCCACCTGTATAGTTCTCATCAAGCTTTGATTTTACAAAGAAATCCCTTATATGTAGGGGGTTTCTTGCAAGCAGGTATACATCCCTTGTAATACCTGCCATTCGCCAGAAATCCTGATCCTCTATGTAGCTGCCGTCGCACCAGGTATACACCTCAACGGCAACGTTGTTTTTGCCAGGCCTTATGTAGGGAGTGATATTGAAAGTCGCCGGGGTTTTGCTGTCCTGGCTGTATCCGACCCTCTCTCCGTTTATCCAGAGGTAAAATGCCGAACTCACGGCACCGAACCTCAAATAAACCTCCTTGCCATCCCATGCCCGGGAAATTCTGAACTCACGTTTATATGAACCCACCGGATTATAATCGTCCTGAATATAGGGTGGATTTCTCCTGAACGGATAACCCGCAGTAATATATATCGGATGTTCATAACCCTGAAGCGCCCAGTTGCCAGGGACCTCTATCTCATCCCAGCCCCTGGTGTCGAAATCCTCCTTAAAAAAGTAGTAAGGTCTTTCAGAGGGCTTCCTTGATATGTTGAATTTCCAGGTACCGTTGAGCATCTGCACCAGGGATGATTCACCGGGGTTTTCAGGTACAGCATCCAGTGGCTTATTGAACGGAATGAACCATGCAGACGGGTCCTCCCGGTTTATCTCATTTACAAGAGGGTTCTCCCAGTCCCGGGGTGTAATTTCTTCAAAATCCCGGCCAGAATAATCGGTATACTGTTTACATGAGCCAAGGGCGAACAGTAAAAACAATAATAGTGATGATAAACGGATAAGGGTCATTGTTTTGGAGCTTTTTTTGGGTATTGAGTCAGAAAAAATTAAGACCGTAAAGATAATAATTTTAGTGCCCAAAAGTTTTGCTTTAAACTCTTGTATGACCTGTTATTATTGTTTATTCAGAGATACGGCCCCCGGCAGGCCTGCTCATGGGTGACTCACCCCCATCTAAAGTAAATGCCTTCACTGCATATGCCTGGGGCTGACCGTCACCGACCGGTTCCGAAAAGTATGGCTCATTTGTACGTGCGTGTTGTGTGAGGCGACCGCGCTCATCCTCCCTGTAAACAATAAAAAAAACGTTTTCTCCCGTTACGGGATAGCTCCAGGTGAGCACTCCCATCTCTTCTTCCAGTGAAAAGCTGAGATCCTCCACAGGAGGTCGCACGCCGTCGTCATATGCCATGGCCTGCACGGGCCTTGCAAAGTCAGAGTAAAGGCCGCTGTTGTCACGGGCACGAATGGAGTAGTAGTATGTAGTTCCCTGTTGTACATCCCGGTCAGTAAAGGTTAGCTGGTCATTATCAAGTTGCCGGTATTCTTCCCATGGCTCGTAGAGGTTTGTATTCCTGTAAAGTGTGTGTGCCTGAACATCACGGCTGCCGCTCAGTGCGAAGTGGAGTTCAATTTCACTGGTGCTGCTTACCACTCGTTTAAAAACCGGTGTTGTCGGGGGTATGGTGTCAGGGCGCTCGATTATCATTATCTCTGAGAATTCCGACTGGTTGAAGTTAAAGTCCAGTGCAATTGCCCTGTAATAAACATAAGGCGTCAGTGAGTTCAGGCTCAGAGTATCTGTAAATACCACAGGGATAGCATCCCTTAATGTGTCACTTTCGACAAAGCCCTCAAATATCACCGAAAACTCATGACCTGGATCGTTTGACCTGTAAAGCCGGTATCCCATGAGATCATTTTCGGGGTTTTTCTCTAACTCCAGGCTTACCACGCCAAGCGAATCTATACTGCCTGAGGCCCATACAGGCGGGGCTGGTGGTATGGTGTCAATAAGGGTGACGGCAACAGGCAGCGATGAGCTTACATTAAAGGCCGTATCCACGGCCTGGATAACGTAATAGTTCATCTGCCCCTGCACGAAACTGGTATCAATAAAAGTCCTGCTGGAAGAAGGAAGCAGGTCAGGATGTATTACCTGATACTCTCCGTCTGCTCCTTTTGCACGGCCAACGGCAAAACCCATAAGGTCTGCGGCCGGGGTATCGTTCATTTCCCAGGCTATAAGAACCTCATCAGGTTTGTGGTGCTCAAGTGTAATTACTCGCGGCTGTTCAGGAGGGGTCCGGTCACGCGGCATGGCATCCACCTGTGCAAACATCACCCTCTCACCGAAAACGTTATATCCGTAAAACCTGTAAGTGTATAAACGGTAATTCTCAAGCCCTTCGTCACGAAAGCTTGCCCTTCCGGGCTCACCCAAGCTTTCTCCCCTCAGGTTCAGCCTGGGGGCATCGGTAAGCAAAACAAAGTCATTTCCGCCTGTGCTTCTCTCAATTTCGAACAGAGAGAGTTTTCCATCTTCCTCCCATACAAAGTTTATCCAGGTATCACCTTCGTAGAAATAAACCTGGTTTTCATATTGCTGCGGGTCAGCTGCAGCAATGATAGTGAAAGGTTGCGGCAACAGGTTGTAAACCGGCGGTTCGGCAACTGTCCTTACCCTGTAAGTATATGTGATGCCCTCTTCAATGTCCCTGTCAGTATAGCTCATGGCAAGGGCCTCTGCAACCATTGCATCCCTTGCCGCGGTAAGGACGAATACTGCATGTTCGAAATCCTCATCGGCCCTCTGAGTGCGCACCTGGCTTATGCCTTCCTCAAAATCGAAAGTTCCACCTGCAGGCTCTTTTGCCATGCCAAGAAACGCCCTGGCCAGGTCAAGCAGGTCAAGGGTTTCACCTTCGGCCTGCTCCATGGCAGCATCCCATTCATCTTCCCCGTATGGAAGCAGACGGGCTATCTCATCAAATTCACCGGTATTTTCTGTTCTGCGCTCTATTATAAAGCCATCACGGAAGCCTGTTTCCATTACAACCCTTTTTTCGGGAAAGTAGCGAAGTTCTATCGATCCTGGTTCAAGATAACGTCCTGTTATCTTTATGGTTGTCGAAAACTCATCGCCAGTCTCCGCAGTGTCCTGCCCAAACAGGGGTAACGCCTGAAAAAGTATTGCCGCTGTCAGTATGGGCAACAAGCTTTTGACCCCAAAGGAGGGCCGGGAATCCTTCTGAACAAAGTATTTAAATGAAGCTGCCATATTTTTTATTTGTTGTTTTTTCATAGTAATAAATCAGAAGCTTTGAAACGGAGACTGAGCTCCCGTTGCTTCTGGTATACCACCTGTGTGGAAGTTTTTCTCTACTGTCTGGGTAACAGGCTTACCCTCCTTTGTCAGTGCCTCAATCCAACTTCCGTTTATATACTCCATAAGGGAGATCGGAAGAGCG